>JBNKOV010000090.1:0-12128 GCA_050294955.1 Holophagae bacterium | reverse complement strand
GGTCCAATATCTTGGGTATCGGGACCCGATATGCAGCCCGGAACGGTTCAAAATGGACCACTGGCTCCACCTTCCCAAATCACAGTGGACCAGGCCAGGGCTCTGAATATAGCCTGGTGGGGATGAATGGCGCCGCCGCCTTAGATTATTTGGCAGTTTATTGGTCCGACGGCGTATTCCAAACCGAGCTGAGTCAGAAAGCAGGATTGCGCAAAATCACAGAAACCCAAAGACAGCTTTCAAGCTGTCCCGTTCTTTTTGTTTGGGATGGCGATAAGTATCGATTTGTGAGTGACCTCCTGGGTGTTGGCGGCATGGGTTATGCCGTTGGACCCGGCCAGTACAGCACGCCAAGACCCTGGGAAAATTTCCAATTGCCTCAAAACCTGCTGAAACCCCAAAACAATCAATACAAAATCATGATTGCCGAACCCATGGAAGAGTCGTGTTATCTGGACTCTGTTACAATGGCGGTTTACGACCTACCACCTGGCTGGAAGATGACCCTGGACGAACGCATGGGCACGGGTCATCCGCAACCAACCGGCGAGCCCCGATATTACCGGGAAGAAATTTTGCCGATTTGGGCTGGTAATGAGCGGGGCGAAACCGTTACCAATACAATAATGGAACAGGATTTTAAAGCAGCGCCCATTCCCGCTGTGGATCAGAGGTTTATCGGTATTTTGAGTTCTGAGCACCTGCTCACCTTGAAGTTTGACCAATCCCTGGACAGAGGCTCTCCCATGTTGATATTGGATGGTTGGGTGGAATATCCCTACTCCCAGACTAATTTTGCGGCCTGGCAGGCAGGTGTAGCCTGTAAACCGCCGACTCTGGAAGCCCGTTCCGGTGACGGGGACTGGACCGTAGTTTACGATCAGTTTGGCTACCCAGCAGGCATGCCGCGGCGCATGTCGGTTCCTTTGGAGAACCTGCCTGAAGGCGCCGATCAACTCAGGCTTAGAACAAACCAGGAGATCTATTGGGACAGAGCGTCTGTAGCATGGTCCGAACCGTGCCCAGACGCCAGGAAACAGCTCGTGCCGCCTCATCACGCTGTGTTGCAAGCGACTGGTTTCGCATTGAGAACCACCGGCGATCAGCGCCTTCCCCAATACGATGCAACTCGCACGTCTCCCCTCTGGGACACCCGACATCAGCGAGGTTTTTACACTGAGTTAGGCGAAATGACGCCTCTGGTGTCAGGGACCGATGACGCATTGGCAATTTTTGGACCGGGTGAAGCCATTACCCTGACCTACAATATGCCAAAACAAGCCGCCTTGAAAGGCTGGACCAGGGTTGAGGTATTGGAAACGGCGGGATGGTGCAAGGACATGGATTTATACACCAAAGACGGGGAAACCCTTAGCCCCCTACCCGAATCCGGCAAGCCGCCAAATCAACGTGCAGAACTGCACAAACAATACAACACCCGCTTTAAATCCGGTTATTAAGTGTACTCGGAGCAACCATGCGCATCCTGCTTTTCCTGATCATCACACCTTGCTTCGCTCAATTGGACAGAGACACCTTTTACGAGCTCTTGGATGGAGCAAGCGATACGACCATTGTGAACCGAATTAGCCAGGAGTGTATTGAGTTCCGAATGAATCAGGCCGACTTGGACCGAGCCATGAAACGCCCCGAGGTATTGTTGGCGCTTCTACAATGTCTATATGATAGAACCCCAGGGGTTGAGGCAAAGAGCGTCACCATAGACAAGCCAAACTCAGAAGGCGAAACCGCATCTACTGTTCCTTCATCCTTGAATCCGAAGAGTTCAAATCGTTTCTACCTAACCAAACTGGTAGAAGCTCTCAATACCCTTTCATTAGCCAATGAAATGCGCAACCCCAATGAAAAGATGGCGATGAAAATGGATGCGCTTCCTCTTTTAGCCAATCTGATCCGAGAACACGGCCACTTAATTAATTCAAATCTTTTGAGAGATTCAATGCCTGAAGGGTTCCAGGCCCCATCATGGGTCGTGGAGGACCTTGAGAAGGCCAGTGATGGAAAGAAAAAGGGCTATAGCACTCTGGCGTTTAACGTACACAAGAATGTAATGTTTGAAGCGGGACGCGGAAAAAAGGGGGCTCAGGTTTTTCTGGGCCTTTATCGCGTGGACACTTATCCAGATGGAGAAGAAATCTACAAGCTGGAAGATCACCTCATCTACTCTCACCGGGAATTCCCCATAACCTATGATAGAACAAGGGCTGACTTTAAATATCACCAATTGCAAAACCGGGGCATGCGTTTGAGTTTAGGCAAGATCCTCAACAAAAAGGATCCCCTTGCTTTATTTCCTGGGAATTGGGTCCTTGAGGTCATTGCGATGGATGGCGAAGACCGGCTTCAATCCAAAGACAAAATCCAAATTCAAATCGAAAATGGTCATCAGTACGTGCTTGGAATAAAGTGGGAAACCAACCGGCAGGGTGTTCGGCAGCTCATCGGCTCTTTGGAAACACGTTGACAAAATCAAGGCCGATCACAGACAGAGACTCTATACTAAAAGAGCTGAAAATAAATGATGGCTGAATAAGGCCGCCCTCAAGCCAATTCTTCTCCAAAAGGTTTCTGACCGAAAAGCATTGCCTAGCTGAAGCAGCCGGCTTATGGTCCATGGCTGAGAAGTAAACCAGAGGCAAGAAAGCGCAGCAAAATCATGTGAGCCGCACGCTATTGGCTAACGTGCGGCTTCACTGTTTGTCCGGGAAAAAATCCCGACCCAGTCTGGTTTTTACTTAGCCGCCAATTGACGCAACACGGTGTGCAGAATACCGCCGTTACGGTAATACTCCACTTCCACCGGCGTATCCACACGGGACATTACGGTGAATGTCTTTTCTCCGTTGGGGCCTTTGGCTGTTACAGTGACATCCTGACTGGCAGTCATCTGATCGTTCAGATCGGGCAGAGAGAAGGTTTCTTCTCCGGTGAGTCCGTAGGTCTCAGCGTTCTCACCCTCTTTGAATTGAAGGGGCAGCACGCCCATGAACACCAGGTTGGAACGGTGAATGCGCTCGAAGCTCTCAGCCAAAACCGCCTTGACGCCTAATAACAAAGTGCCTTTGGCAGCCCAGTCTCGGGAAGATCCCGTTCCGTATTCCTTGCCAGCCAATACAAACAACGGCGTCCCTTTGGCTTTATAATCCAAAGACGCGTCGTAGATGCTTGTGATTTCGCCTGTGTTGAAATTCTTAGTGAAACCACCTTCAGTACCCGGCGCCAGTTGGTTGCGCAAGCGAATGTTTGCAAAGGTGCCGCGTGTCATGACCCGATCATTTCCACGGCGAGAGCCGTAGGAATTGAAGTCTTTTACCTCAACGCCATTATCCTGAAGGTATTTGCCAGCAGGCGTGTCTTTGGTGAAAGAGCCGGCAGGAGAAATATGGTCGGTGGTTACCGAATCACCTACTTTTACCAGACAACGCATGCCGTTAATAGGCTTGATGGGTTGAGTCTCCAGGGTGAGATCTTCGAAAAAGGGCGGTTCCTGCACGTAAGTGCTGGTTTCGTCCCAGCTATAGAGAGCGCTTTCAGCGCCTTTGATGGCGTTCCAGGTTTCGTTAGCGGTATAGGTGTTGCCGTATTGGGATCGGAACATTTCTGGAGAAAGCGCTTTACCCATGGCTTCGTTCACCTCTGCTTGAGAGGGCCAGATGTCCTTCAGGAATACATCCTCGCCGTTTACACCTTTGCCAAGCGCCTCTTGGGAAAGATCGATATTCACCGTTCCAGCCAGTGCATAAGCAACAACGAGAGGCGGTCCGGCCAGGTAGTTTGCCTTCACATGAGGGCTCACTCGGCCTTCGAAGTTCCGGTTTCCTGAAAGAACGGAGGCCGCAACCAGATCACCTTCGTAAATGGCGACTCTAACCGGCTCAGGGAGTGGGCCAGAGTTCCCGATACAAGTGGTGCAACCATAACCAACGTTATAGAAGCCCAACTGCTCCAGATCTTTGTCCAAGCCCAACTTCTCCAAATAACGGGAAACAACTCGGGACCCAGGAGCCAGGGAAGTTTTCACAAACGGCTGAACCTTGAGGCCTTTCTCTACTGCTTTACGAGCAACCAGACCCGCTGCTATGAGCACGGATGGGTTGGAAGTGTTAGTACAACTGGTTATGGCTGCGATGACCACAGAACCATGGGTCAGTTTTGCATCGGTACCCTCAACAGGAACTGAAACAGCCTTTTGTTCTTCGCTCAAAGCAAAACCCCGCTCAGAGGTTGGAGCGGACAGGGCTTTTTGAAATGCGGTTGCCATGTCAGTTAACAAAACGCGATCTTGCGGGCGCTTGGGGCCAGCCAGGGATGGCTTCACGGTGGAAAGATCCAACTCCAACATGCTGGTGAACTGAGGTTCCGGGTCTGATGCATTGTGGAACAGCATATTGGCCTTGCAATACTGTTCCACCAGATCAACCTGGTCATCGTCGCGACCGGTGAGACGCATATAATCCAGGGTGCGTTCGTCAACTGGGAAGAATCCCATGGTAGCGCCATACTCTGGAGCCATATTTGCGATGGTGGCCCTGTCGGCAAGCGTAAGGTCTTTCATTCCAGGTCCAGTAAATTCAACGAACTTGCCAACCACGCCATGGGCTCGAAGCATTTCAACAATGGTGAGAACCAGATCAGTTGCGGTTGCGCCTTCCGGCAGAGCGCCGTTCAGGCGGAATCCCACCACTTCAGGCATGAGCATGTAAATGGGTTGCCCCAACATTACTGCTTCAGCTTCAATTCCGCCAACGCCCCAGCCAAGAACGCCAAGGCCGTTGATCATGGTGGTGTGAGAATCGGTGCCGACAAGGCTATCGGGATAGGCAACGCCGTCTTTGGACATCACACCACTAGCCAGGTATTCGAGGTTCACCTGGTGAACGATGCCCGTGCCCGGAGGCACAGCGGAAAAATTCTCAAATGCTTTTTGTCCCCAGTGAAGGAACTCGTAACGTTCGCGGTTGCGTTCGAATTCAATCGCCTCGTTTTCTGCTCTTGAACTGGGCGACCCGAATTTATCGACCTGCACGGAGTGGTCGATGACCAGGTCTACCTGGACCTGAGGATTAATTTTCTGGGGATCGCCTCCCAAACGGGCGAGAGAAGAGCGAAGCGCAGCAAGGTCTACAACTGCGGGAACACCGGTGAAATCCTGTAGAATCACTCGACTGGGTTTGTAGGGAATCTCTGTGAGACCCACGTTCTTCGCATCCCAACGGGCCAGTTTCAACACGTCTTCATCTTTTACGGTGAACCCGTCTACATTACGAAGACAACATTCTAAAAGGATCCGGATGGAAAAAGGCAACGCGGCAATATTGCCTTCACTCTGCAAAGCAGCGATGTTAAAAAAATCATAAGTTCCGGATTTGGTTTCCAGTTTGGCTTTACTCCCAAAAGGGTTTTGATCGGTCATATTGTCTACTCCTAAAAAAAAGCGAACGGGGTCCGAAAAAGGGCACGCCTTGCTGGCGTGGTCCGTTCACCGGGACGAATACCAAATTATTCATTCTACTATATCGGAAGGTGAATTAGCCAGCATAGCCATGGAGAATTCACCATTTTCACCCCATGGAACGCAGCTAGCCGCCTTCAACGACCGCTTTTCATGAAATCTGGTCAGGACAACCACAATAATTGGCGGTATAGCCGCAGACAATAGGGGTCGGTTTCCTTCTCCATTAAGGCATCCAAGATTTCTGGATTGAAGAAATAGGAGTCGGTTCGATCCAGAAGGTATTCCAAATAATACAAACGAAACTCAGGCCGGGGCTCATTCCTCAAAGCCTTTGAAACAAGATCCATGGCATCTTCTTCCGGACTGGTGAGCGCTAAAACCATCGCTGCGTTGTCGCCAGCAAGGCCAGCTTCGTTTAAGCGGACCTTCGCTGCTCGGACCGCTTCTTTCGGGTTCTGGGAAACCCATTGGTTCAACTCGTCCAAGTTTCGTTGGTTCAGAGCGGTCCTGGGATAAAATAAATATACGGCCAGAGCCAGTGCGCAAAGCACAAATAAAGGCCGAACCATGGAAAAATAGCTTCGGGAGATGGGCAACGATTGCGCCAGTTTCACACGGTAGGCCAGCATCTCCTCTTCGGATACGTCGATGCCTTTGTACAGAGATTTTAAATCGTGTTGGTCTGCCATAATAACACCTCGCTGTCCATCCGCACCTTCTTACGAGCGCGATCCAAATGGCTTTTAACCGCGCCCTCACTACAGTTTAACAGATCTGCAATTTCGGTCACATTCCATTCTTCCACATAAAAGAGATGAAAAGCGATTCGCTGTGATCCCGCCAACCTGGCCATGGCCCGCTTTACTGTATCCAGCTTTGCCTTTTTCTCCCAATTGGGAGATGGCGTCTCTTCTTCTGACGCTTCCATGACAGGCTGACGCTTCTTCATATAAATCAAGCATCGATTAAGAGCCAGACGATACAGCCAGGTCCTGAAACTGGACTTGAAACGGAATCGCCTGAGACTCTGGAAACAATGGAGAAATATTTCCTGATAAAGGTCCTCGCGATCATAAGCGTCATGGGTGAAACGGCAAACGACCGACAATAACTGCCGGTCGTAGCCCTTCAATAACGCCATGAAGGAAACATGATCCCCCGATGCGGCCTTCTTGATGAGATGAACGTCTTCCATTACTTGAATCTAAAGTGAATATCGCCTTTGTGGGTGTCAAGTTTGATGCGATTCGCGCCGCTGCCCTGTTTATGTCTAACAGACTCACCCTTATCTTCATGATCTACCTGAATATCATAACCATCAAAGGTAAAATTACCCTTATGAGAATCGGCGTCAATTCTAAAATCTTGTGCGCCATAGACAGTAACGTCAAACGTTCCCTTATGGGTCTCAATGCTGATGTCGCCCATACGCGCCACTTCCACTTCTAAATTGCCCTTATGGGAGACAATCTCTAAATCACCCTTCACCCCGCGAAGGTAACCCGTACCCTTGTGGGTGTTCAGGTCAACTCTCCCTGAGGGAGCGTCCACTTCCAAAGTACCCTTGTGGGTTTCCAAATCAAGGGAAGCTTCAGATGGCACTGTAATTACCAGATCAACCATGGGATGCGTGAAATTCTTCCGCTTGAAAAGCCCCGACCATCCCTGTTGGAATCGGTCGTCCATTTCCACATCCAAGCTCACGGAGCGAGCGCCTTCCTGAAGATTAAACTCCATCGCGTCAATGGCCTTTTGCGCCTCTTCTTCTGTATAGTCGGCATCTTCAGGCATATACACACGAGCATTCATGGTTATGACCCCTGAATCGCCCACGCTGATCTTAAGCAGGCCTTTGTGATTGGAAACCGAAAAACGGACATCGTTGTTCACCGACACTTCTTTATTCCATGTTCTCTCGGCTGCAAAGGAAGAAAGACAGGACACCAATAATATTACCAGATACTTCATTTTCTACACCTCAATCATTCAATTCCAAGCCGCCAATTAGCTGACTCATAGGGATTAGTATGTGGGACTGGCAATTTAGGTTACGTTTTTTTTGATCTTTTTCCATAAAAAGCCTTAAGCGTCTGCCAGAAAAGGTGTTGTCTTGGCCTAATAATCTCTGTTTTTCAGTTGATCCAAAAGGACTTGAAGCTGGGGTCTGTCTACTACCTTTTGAGCGGAATCCATAAATTCAATCAGATCCAAATCACAGAGGTTCTCATAAACCCCTGCCTGCATGGCCATTTCTAATCGGTCCACCTGTTTAATCAATACAGCTTCTGGGGTCGAATTCTCTTCGTATTCCTCCCAAAGCGCAAGGTAGAGTTGGCCATTTGGCAGCTTTCCAAGCACCTTTTCTACAGCAGCTCGTTCCCTTTCCAACTTTACGGATTTCTCTATTTTATGAGAAGGGGTGATGTCCCCAACGTAAACTTCTCCCAAGTCATGAATTAAAGCCATACGCATTGCTTTTAGGGCGTCCAGCTCTGGATAATATGCATCGACAAGCCACATGGTCAACATGGCCACGCCAAAGCTATGCTCCGCTACAGACTCGCATTGAGCGGGCTCCACCCCACGCTTCAACCAGCCCTGACGGTAAAGTTGTTTGAGCTGATTCACTTCGAACCATGCGGCCAACAGGGGCGAGGTTTGGGGGTTTTGAATGAATTGCGCGGGGTGCCCACCCTTCGTCTCCATAGTGTTGCCTCAGCGGTTGATGCCGCGTTCCGTGACCAGGTAAACTGCAAAACTGCCCAACCAGTGGCCACCTTCGTAATGTGCGCCGGTTACTGCTGCAAGACCAGATTCTCGATGAGCGGAAGCTGCGTCGCGAAGCGCTTTAATGCGTGGATCCTTTTCGGGAAGCCCGGAAGCGATCCCCTCCAACATCCATGCTCGGCTAATGTTGAGGCCATCGAGATGGGCAAGCTTTCCATCGCTGGGATCGGTAACCACGCCCAGCGGCAGCCAGGCGTCGCCGCCACCAAGAGGAATATCCGGCAGGAATTGGCCAAGCCAGGCGGCGAATTCCTGAGGTTCCAGGACCCGTCTCATGAGATCGGCCTCTGCTAAACAAGGGGATAAAAAATCCTGCCCGGATGGCTCAAATGCCAAATTACAGCCCTTGTCATCGAGATGGAACGCCCTGGATTTGGAACGCACCAAATCCGCCATGGCCTTATCCCCTTTTCCATCCGCCCAGTCCAAAAGCAGCCCAAAAGCAAAGGCAGTTTGGCTGTGCTCCCCGGTTCGGATGGGATAAGCAAGTTTTGGCAGCCATTCCCGAAACCGTTGCGCGATGACATCCTCAAGAGGCTCTAAAATGGTGAGCCACCGTGCAGCTTTGGGGTCTTTCCACTCACGCAATTCGGCAGTCAGTTGCAGAAGCCAGGCCAAGCCATAGGGACGTTCGTAAGATGCTCGCCCTTCTGCCTGGAAATACGCGACTTCGCCTAGCATGTTTTCTTGGGTAAAGCTTTTATCCAAAGCGGCTTGAACCCTGGTTGCGAAGGAAGCGTCCGGATAAAGTCTGAGCAACCGCGCCAGCAGCCAATGACCATGGACGGCGGAATGCCAATCGAAGCAACCATAAAAGGCGGGATGGAGTTGGCGAGGTGTTCCAACATCCTCTTCCCGATTCATTGTGTGAGCGATCTTGTTGGGGAATTCCTGGTGAGCGCAGGCAAGAGCCAAATCCGCAAAACGGACGGCCGCTTCAGCAGGAATACGTTCTTGAATTGGCTGATTTGTTGATGCGTGCATTGAGACGAAACCTCCTAAAATGAGAAGACATCCCAGAATTGTGTATTTGCTTTTATGTTGGTTTTGCTGATTCATTTATTTTATGGCCTCGTAATACGATATGCAATTGTCCGCCTATCATACCACAACCCAACCGTTCAGCAGCACTCCAATGAAATGAGGGCAGACCAATCCAATCAGTACAAACCTGCAAAAACAAAACTTCGCCTACTTATAGGGAGAGTCGCCCTAGTCGGATTCACCAAACCGGTAATCAGGGAGCCGATCAAGCCTCGGCAGTTTCGGTCTCTTCTTCTTTTGAACCGTCGTCTTCAATGAAGCTATCCACCATTTCGTCGATCCGATCTCGGGTCTCCAGAGAAATGTCGGCGAGCCCGCCCAGCATTTTTTCGGCCTGCCGGAATCCCTCGTGAATATGCCCCTGCATTTCCCGAGCAAACGCTTCCCTGTCAGAGCCTTCCTCGTAAAAGGAAAAGGCAAAATTGAAAATGCGACTGGAGGTGTTTTCCACATTAAAATAGCCGTCCAGCAGCTCCTGGGCCCGTTCTTGAATGGCTTTGTCAGGGTCTTTGAACATGGCGCCAAGCTCATTCTGACGCTGAGCTTCTCCGCCAATTAACTGAGTTAAAGAGGAAAGTTCAGAAGAGAGTTCTCCGTAGAGATCGGATGCAGAGGGGGATTTTATCAATCCGTTTACCTGCTGCGCCCCATTGGAAAGCTCCACAAAATCCTGCTGACCCTTTTCCTGTCCGACGCCCTTGGACTCGCCTTTTTCCGGGATTCGCGCCTGAGCGCGGATTTGTTTGTCAATATCTCTGAGAGTTTTGATCGCTGTGCCTAAGTTAACTTCCATCATGCCCTCCGTGGCTTGAAAATGGCTACTATAAACTTTTCGGCTGGCTACGAACGGATCTTGAGTTGAGAAACAGAAATGAGATGTAATTACAAAAAAAAGCGGCGATCTCCAAAAGAAGACCACCGCGTTAATATGCCTTTCAACAATAGGAATACGGATTTTACTTCATGAACTTCTTCAGTTCAGCGCCCATGATGTCACCCATGGTTGCGCCAGAAGAATCATTGGATTTTGTGTATTCCTTAATAGCCTGGCGCTCTTGGTGATGCATAAGCTTTCTCATGCTGAGATCTACTTTGCGGTCGCGATGAGAAATGCGAGTCACAATAGCATTGACCTCTTGGCCTTCTTTGAAAGCGTCTGCAACGCGGCTTCCCTCATATTCCAATTCACTGTTGCGAATGAGGCCTTCCACATGCTCGGAAAGCTTGAGGAAAACGCCAAAGTCGGTAACCTTGGAAACAGGGGCGGTAACCACGCTGTCGGGCTTAAAGGATTTGGTGAAGTCGATCCAGGGATCGGTGGCCAGTTGCTTCATGCCCAAAGACACTTTGTGGTTGTCGGTGTCTACAGCCAGAATCACAACTTCCACTTCTTCGCCTTTTTTGACAAACTGATTGGGATCCGCAGTGCGCTCGCCCCAAGCAAAGTCGCTGACGTGAACCAGGCCATCAATGCCGTCTTCGATTTCAACAAACGCACCGAAATCGGTGATGTTTCGAACCTTGCCGTTCACCTTGCTTCCAACGGGGAAACGCTCCGCCAGAGAATCCCAAGGATTGTCCTCGTTTTGTTTGAGGCTAAGGGAAACACGACGGTTGACGGTGTCAAGGTCAAGGACCTTTGCTTCCACTTCCTGGCCTTTGTTCAACAACTGGGCGGGGTTGCGGATTTTCTTGGTCCAGCTCATTTCGGAAACATGGATCATACCCTCAACGCCAGGCTCCAGCTCAATGAAAGCGCCATAGCTGGTGAGATTAAGCACCTTGCCTTTGGCAGAGGAGTTGGGAGGATATTTTTCCGCAGCGCTGAGCCAGGGATCTTCAGTGCATTGCTTGAGGCCCAGACTCACTTTTTCCTTGTCGGGATCGAAGCGCAGAACTTTGACTTCAATCTCTTGACCCAGTTCAACCATGTCCTTGGGATGGGTTACCCGGCCCCAAGACATATCGGTGATGTGGAGCAGCCCGTCCAGACCCCCCAAATCAATGAATACGCCGTAGTCGGTAATGTTCTTAACACTACCAGTGAGAACCGCGCCTTCCTGAAGCTTGTCGAACAGACCTTTTTTCTTTTCTTCAAACTCTACCTGGAGCAGTTCCCGGCGAGAAAGAATCAGGTTTCCTCGACGGCGCTGGATCTTGAGAATGGAGAAATCCATTTTCTTACCCAGCAGGTCCTGCATGTCCTTCTGCGGCTTGAGCGTAGCCTGGGAAGTAGGCAAAAACGCCCGAACGCCCACATCAACAATGAAACCGCCCTTTACTTTTTCAATGACAGTTCCCTGGAGAATATGTTCTTTTTCGGCGACTTCTTCAATATGGTCCCAGACCTTGGACACGCGCGCCCGCTCAAAAGAGAGTGGGACGTACTGTGCGTCTGGATTAAAACGGCAGACCATCACAGCAACGGAATCTCCGTCTTTTACGACGAAATTACCCTCGGCGTCTTTCAGCTCGGTAGCGGGAATGGTGCCCTCGACTCTAGCGCCGATGTCAACCAATACTTCCTGCTCGCCAAGGCTGACGACGGTGCCTTCCACCAGATCGCCCGGGCGATATTGGCGGAACTGATCGTATTGTTCCAGCAGGGCTTCAAAATCTTCTGAAGCCATATCTTCTTCTTCGCCATCTTCTTGAGAAGATTCTGCCTCAGCAGTCTCGTCAGAAGAGGCTTCAGCTTCTGGCGCTGTTTCTTCGGCCGCCGGTTCAGCGGATGTGTCTTCAGTGGCCGCAGCGGTTTCTGTCTGTTCTTGTTCTTCGACTACCTGGCTGCTTTGTTCGGCCCCTTCAGGAGCGCTCTCGG
>JBNKOV010000089.1:0-12251 GCA_050294955.1 Holophagae bacterium | reverse complement strand
CAATGAGGGGTGCCGTTTTACGCTCCAGTTTTTCCGGATGGGCGAGAAGCCCACTGCGTCCTGGCAATCCACGGCTTTGGGCGATACGGGAAAAACAATGATACCCTGATTCTCGTACACTTAAAACCTGGGGCAGGGTTAACCTGTCGAATATTGGGAGATACTAGATGGAGACAAACGAAGTCAAAATAATGTTGGTGGAAGATGAGCCGGTTATCCGAGACGTCCTCAAACGGTTGTTCAAGCCGGAGGGTTGGAAGGTAACCATCTATTCTCGTGGAGATGAAGCCATGGCGGCTCTCGATCAAAGCCAGAATTTTGACCTCCTTATTACAGATCTCATGTTGCCAGGCGCTTCGGGCATGGAAATTTTGGAAAAGTCTCGGGAGGTCTCTCCTGACGCCCCTGTTATTGTCATTACGGCCTATGCATCTGTCGATACGGCGGTTGAAGCCATGCGTCTGGGCGCCTTCGATTATCTGCCCAAACCCTTCAACAATGATCAGGTTTTGCTTATAGTTCGCAAGGCGTTGGAAAAGCGTCGCCTGGTTGAAGAGAACCGGCAACTGAAGCAAGAGTTGAATTTTAAATACGGGTTCGAGAATATAGTGGGCAATAGCGAGCCCATGCGAGAGATTTTCGATCTTGTTCGTCAGGCCGCGCCGTCTACGGCCACCATCCTCATTCGAGGAGAGAGTGGCACGGGCAAGGAACTGATTGCACGGGGCATTCATCATAATTCGCCTAGGAAGTCGCGTCCCTTTATTGCGTTAAATGCTGGTAGCATGCCTGCTGAACTTTTGGAATCCCAACTGTTTGGTCATGTGAAAGGGGCCTTTACGGGCGCTCATTCCGATAAGAAGGGCTTGTTCGAGCTTGCCAATAATGGGTCTATTTTCCTAGACGAAATTGGCAATATCAACCTGGAGATTCAGGCCAAGCTGCTGAGGGTGATCCAAGAACAAGAGTTCATGCCTGTGGGTTCCACGAAAACCATCAAGGTGGATGTGCGGTTGATCTGCGCCACCAATGCGGATTTGGAAACCATGGTTTCAGACGGGCGTTTTAGGGAAGATCTCTACTACCGCATCAACGTGATTGAGGTGATCATGCCAGCCTTGCGAGAACGTCAGGGCGACATTCCCTTGTTGGTGGATCACTTCATCAAAAAATTCGAGAAGGCGAATGGCAAGACGGTGGAAAAGATGGATCCCGAGTTCATGGCGGCGGTGGAGCAATATCCCTGGCCGGGCAATGTGAGGGAATTGGAGAACACCATGGAGCGAGCCGTGGTTTTGTCGAGAGACGGAACGGTTTCAAAAAACCTACTGCCCGCCTCCATCTTGAAAAAACGCAGCATGATGGCGGATTTGGTGCCTGATCTGGGCAAGGGCATTAATTTCGCCGACCAAATACAGATGTACGAGAAGACCCTTATTCTCAAGGCCTTGGATCGCTCGGGCGGCGTGCAGAAAAAAGCAGCCACGCTTTTGGGTCTTAAAACCACTACGCTCAGTGAGATGATGAAACGCCACAAGTTGCGTTAGTGGTCATATTAGAGAATTTTTAACGAAGGGCAAGATCGCTTGCCCTTCGCTGGTTTAGATCACGTGGGCGGCCTGGTCGGGCCTGTTCATGGAAATAAGCGGCGGTTTGTCGCTTTTCTGAGCTTCCTGGAAATCCTTTTTGTTGCGTATGCCGCGCCAGCCCTCATCAATCATGACATGGGCAATAGCGCCGCCAAGAGTTTCGCCCGGACCCAACAGAACGAGATGATCCGGGTTGTACTCTCGCAACGCTACTCTCACCGACGCGGTGAAATCATAGGGCTCCAAGACCTGAGTTACCAGGGTGTACTCTTTCAGGCGGGTTAGGGTGGTTTCCCACTGCCTCCAAATGGCGCCTTTCCCATCTACCATGGGGATGAGTGGAGCTTTCCAGCCGAGGTTGGAGAGATGGTACAGACCGTGATTGGACGCCTCCTTCATGAGCGGCGTATGAAAAGCGCTGTGGCGCATAAGCTGAAAGGGATATTCGTTGGCGCCAATTTGGGTTTTGGGCAGAGCCTTCAACAGGGCTTTAAGGCCCTTATCGGTCCCGGCAATCACCAATAGCCCGCCCAGACGAATGGACAGTCCCACCCAGGAATCTGGATCTTGAGACGCTACTTGATTCATGATCTGAAGAACTTCCGCTTCCTTTTCAGGGTCCATGCGCCAGTTTTCGTCGATAATGGGATAGATCAACTGGCCGCCCTGCACATTGCCCTTTTGGAAATAGCCCATGGTGTCAACCATGCGAAAAGCGTCCTCAAAGGCCAGAGCGCCGCCTGTGTGCAGGGTGGTGTACCATCCCATGGAGTTGCCCAAAGTGGCCACAACCTGATGATCGCTGTGGATCATTTGATAATCCGCAGCGGCGCAGGTGAAGATGAGCGCAGACGCGTTTTCGCCCGGGAGATGATCCTTGGAATTATAGGCCGTCGCATTGTCCAGCGCTGTGACGGATTCTCGGCCCATGGCGGTTCGCATCTCGTCGGCTTTTGCCGCCAATTTCATGCGTTTGTTGAAGTTGGGGTGATCGGAGAAACGGTTGAGATAGCCGAGTTCCGTTCGGTTATAGGTGCCCCTTCCCGGAGCGGCAACCACAAGTCTAGCCATGGATCGCCCCCTTGATGGTATTGTATATTGACTCTCGCGATGGCAAAACACATTCCCAGGCGTTGCCCAGGGGGATGAAGGTGTCGTGTCCTACAACCCTGTGAATGCGAGGCATTTTGTCCTGGTAGGCCTCAGCAAGGATGGTGATGATTTCCTCAGACAGAGAACCGGTCTGACGACATTCATCTACAATAACCACCCGCTTCCTTCCGGCAGCGGCCTCAATAATGGCCTGCTTATTGAGAGGCAGTAGAAAACGCAGTTCCAAAATGCGCGTTTGAACGCCTTCCTTCTCTAAATCGTAGCAGGCCTGACGGCTTAGATAATAGCCATTGGCGTAGCTTATCACCAGTGTTTCCGCATCTTCAGGGCCGTGGTGGCCAACCTCGCCGAAGGACATGCGCTCGCCGGGTTTGGGGTACTCGCATAGCCAATCGCCTTTTTCTACGAGGTCTTTAGTCATGTACAAGGCGATGGGCTCAATGACCACCACAATGGATCCGTGATGTCTGGCCAGATCCGTGGCCGTTCTCATCAACCTCACCATGTCTGCGCCATTGGAGGCGGTTACCATGATGATGCCCGGAATATCGCGGAGGGCGGCAAAGGAGTTGTCGTTATGGAAATGCCCGCCAAAACCGCGCTGGTAGGCGAATCCTGCAATACGCACCACCATGGGGTTTGAGAATTGGCCGTTGCTGAAGAACTGCAACGAGCTGGCCTCTCCTCGAATCTGGTCGATCGCATTGTGCAGATAGGCGAGGTATTGAATCTCGGGAATGGGAAGAAGGTTGGAGTGGCCCGCGCCAATAGCCAGACCCAGAATACTGGTTTCGTCCAGCACCGTGTTGAAGATGCGGCCCACGCCGAATTTCTCATACAACTGGGTTGTGACCCGGTAAACGCCGCCCTTTTTCGCAATGTCTTCCCCAAAAATGACCACGTCTTTTTGGGCCAGGCAGAGGTCGTGCAAACCCCAGTTGATCAATTGGCCCATGTGCCTGGGTTTCTGCTCTTCCGGGGGCTGGTCCTCCCAGAACGCGCGACGCTCGCTAACCTCTACTTGTTTGGCGGAGGGCAGGGGCGCGGATAAGTCTGGAAGAAGAGGCTGCATGATCGATTCCGGCGTGGTTTGTTGAGGACGCTGAGAAGCTTCTTCTCCCGCAGCTCTGACCTGAGCGCCGATATCATCGTAGATCTTGAGAACTTCTTCTGGCGAAAGCACTCCGGCTTCAATCAACAACTCGGCAGTCTTCAGAATAGGATCTCGGGCTTCAATGGCCTCAATCTCTTCTTTTTTTCTATAGGTCATTTCCACGTCGCTGCCCGCATGGCCCAGCAGCCTGATGGTTTTCAAATGCAGGAAAACGGGGCGACGGCGGGTTCGGCAATAGTGAATCGCCTCTCTCACCGTTGAGTAGCCCTTGGAGATATCCAAGCCATCTGCCCTGAAATATTTAATGCCCGCCCGGTTGGCGTAATTTGACTCAATCCATTCCGCCGGAGTGCGCACCGAAATGCCAATGCCGTTGTCTTCACAAACGTAAAGTAGGGGAATTGGCAGATGCTGAAAAGAGCACCAAGCTGTAGAATTGATGGCCGAAACGGCTGATGCGTGGTTGACCGACGCATCCCCAAACGAACAGATTACGATACTGTCCTTGGGTAGGTCGCTGCCCCGTTCCATGATCTTGCGACGATCCATGAAAAACGCCATGCCCATAGCCTTGGGCAGGTGAGAGGCAATGGTGCTGGTTTGGGGCGGAATATTCAAGTCTTTCGAGCCCCATACCTTATGGCGTCCTCCCGAAATGGGATCTTCGCTGGAAGCCGTCAACGACAGACAGGTGTCGAAAACTAGCGTCTGATTGGCTACCTTGCGGGCGCGGGCCATATAAAACCCACCGCTTCGGTAATGTAGAAATGCAGGATCCGTATGTCTGGTGAGCAAGCCCACCATGGCGTTGCCTTCATGGCCTGCCGATCCTATGGTGTAGAAGGATTTTCCTTCGTTTTTCAACTCTCGGGCCACATAATCCACCCAGCGGCTTGTTATCTGACTTTCCAAGAGGTAAACAGCTTCTGATTGCGTCATTTCACAACCGGCGAACACCGGTTCTTCAGCGGAGCGACGCACCCGCTGAAAAGATGCGGTCAACCCATTTACCGCATCCCTGAATTTCTTCTCAACAAATCGCACTCTGCTGACGGCCATGTAACTCCTCCATTCAGCCGATTCAAGGCCCGGATTTTACCATTTACAAGGGGGTTTAGCCAGGATTTATCAAGTATTGGAGCAATAGGTCGTCAGAAATTTTTTAGGGAGCCAGCGCCAGAGGTTCGACGAACAAAAAAACGGTTTTTTTTTCTTAGCATCGTTTTATCACTTGTATTTTTCTCCTGATAAAAGCAATATTAGATTCATACCTGGGCTCCCCGAAAGGAGGAGGGCCGGCTCGTTCGGCAAGGGAGTGGGGCATTGAGCAGTGAAACACCTGCCGATAAGGTGGACGCGGGAAAGGGGTTTTCTACACCTGTTCCGGATTTTAAAGCAATCACAGAGCGGATTTGCGCATATTATCCGAAAGCCGACCTGAGCCTGCTCACCAAGGCCCATGAATTTGCCTCTAAGGTTCACAAAGGGCAGGTTCGCCGTTCTGGAGAACCCTTTTACTTTCACCCTCTATCTGTGGCCTATTTGCTGTCCGGTTTTAATTTAGACCCTACCACCATCGCCGCAGGTCTTTTGGTGGATGTCATTGAAGAAGGACGGGTTGATCGTAAAACCCTAGCTGCCGCGCTGGGGAAGGATCTTACAAATATTGTTTCTGGACTCACGAAAATAGGCAAGGTGAAGTTGAGTAACCAGAGCCGAATTCAAGCGGAGAGTTTTCGGCGAATGATCATTGCCGCCTCACGCGATCTCAGGGTTTTAATCGTCAAGCTCGCCGACGCTTGCCAGAACATGCGGACCTTGCAATATCTCAGGCCGGAACAGCAGCGCCGCATCAGCCGAGAAGCTCTGGAGATCTATGCGCCTCTTGCCCATCGCATGGGCATTAACCGCATTAAAACCGAGCTGGAGCAATTGGCGTTTTATTACCTTGAGCCAGATGCCTATGCCGATGTAAACCGTCAGATGACAGATCGGAAGGAAAAGAGTCAGGCTTTTTTCGACGAAACCATGAAGGTCATTTCTCGGCTGCTTAAAGACAATCTGGTGCAATTCCACTTGGAAAGCAGGGTGAAGAGCCATTATTCCATTCATCGGAAAATGGTAAAAAAGAATCGCAGTCTGGAAGGCATTTACGATTACTACGCCTACCGAATTCTCACAGAAACCCTGACCGATTGTTATCGCATTTTGGGTTTGCTGCATGGAAAATGGCGTCATATTCCCGGTCGTATTAAAGACTTTATCGCCACGCCCAAGGATAACTTATATCAATCCCTTCACACCACCCTCATTTCGGACGACGGTACTCTTTTTGAAGTTCAAATAAGAACTCATGAGATGCACCGATTCGCCGAGGAGGGCATTGCAGCCCACTGGTCTCCTGAAAAGGGTGTCTTGCCAGAGCCCTACTACACCAAAATGACCTCCTGGCTGAAGCAGATTAACGAAGAGCATCACAACATTAAAAGCAATTCGGAGTATTTGCTAAATGTGAAAGGCCAACTGCAGGCCAAGAACGTTCTGGTTCTCACCCCAAATGCCGAGACAAAAAGCCTGCCACAGGGTTCGACCGCCCTGGATCTGGCCTATTTCATACACACCAAATTGGGACATGAAGCTCTTGCCGCCAAAGTGAACGGTGAAAAGGCCTCCCTAAAAACTCGGTTGAAGAGCGGCGATATTGTCGAAATCATCAGGGATCCAAAGCACATACCTACAGAGGAATGGCTGAAAATAGCTAAAACGCGTTCGGCAAAAGACAAGATTAAATTGTGGTTGGGGCGTGATGAGCGTAAGCGGGCTATTGGTTATGGCCAACTCATATTCCGGAGAGAGCTGGAGAAGTACAAGGGCATTGGCAAGCCGGGTAAAGACGCGATTGAATCCAAACTCTCCATGTTTGGGCTCAATAAGCTCAACGACTTCTTTACGGCCATTACCAAGGGACAAATCCTGGTGCATCACGCCGTGAAACCCTTTTTACCGAAGGGCGCTAAAAAGAATCTATTCGTGGTTCAGTCCCAGGAGAGTCGGCTGAAACGGGCATTCAAGTCCATCACCCTGCAAAACCGCAAAAAGATATTCGTGCGTGGCCAGGAAGATCCACTGGCGCATCTGGCGAAATGTTGCAACCCCATTATTGGCGACCCAATCGTAGGGTACATCAACAAAGGCAAAGGCATTTCGGTCCACAAAGCTGATTGTGGGTTTCTTGCCACTATCCGATCAGACAGGACCATCGACTTAGAATGGGACGAGCCCAACGAGCACAGGCTCTTCCGAGTACAGTTAAAGGTCTTTGTTAAAGAACAAGAAGGCATGCTGGCGGGTATTTCCCAAGCCATTGCTTCCGCCGAAACCAATATTTGCCAACTACATGCTGCCAGCAACGACGAGGAGAGCATGGGCGTGGTGGAGTTGGTTGTACAAATCAATTCGCCGGGTCAATTGGCAAAGGTCATAGACCAGTTGGAGAAAATCCCAGAACTCATCACGGTGGAACGCATTTAATCTCACCTGTCCCATCTTCCGTAAAGCCTGATAAAAATCAAACATTTGGCTGTTTGGGTAAGTTGTTGGCTATAAGGATGATTTGCGGTATAATGGTGCCGCAACCCAGAGTCGAACTGGGGACCTTCGGGTTACGAATCCGACGCTCTACCAACTGAGCTATTGCGGCACACCTGGGCATTATACATCAAACCTCTTGGACGTCAAGAGGTTCACGCAGAAAACAAAGGGGAAATCGTTGTTGGAAAAAGCCTCTCTGAAAGGTCGATTTGCAGGTTTATTTAGCGGAAACTGGTGAATGATCATGCTTGACGTACCCAGTGGGGGTGTCCTGCACACCCATATTGGCGTTTTTGCTGGACAAATCACCTGAACGCCGAGAAGATCGGCATAGAGAAGGCGACTTGGGCTAATGTGCTGAATTATTGAAAGCTGTGTGATTGGTCTCAGAAAATTGAGGGGAGTCACTAAAATAAGTCAAGATTTTTCGGTCATCTTATGCTAGGTTACAATTCAGCGAAAAGGTGGCGGTTTTATGATCGAGATTATTGATAACGAATCATTAAAAAAATTATGTGAGGAAATGAATCAGCAAGCCTTCGTGGCGTTGGATACTGAGTTCATTCGGGAGCGCACGTATTTTCCCATCCTCGCCCTTCTTCAATTTTCTTGGAAGGGTCAACCCCCTATATTGGTTGACCCACTTGAGATCGATGATTGGGAACCCCTGCACGAGGTCCTCAAAAACCCAGAGGTTACCAAGCTGTTCCACGCGGGCCGTCAAGATCTGGAAATCTTTTTTCACCAGATGGGCGAGGTTCCCGTAAATCTGTTTGACACCCAGATCGCCGCTTCCATGTGCGGGTATGGGGATCAGATCGGCTATGGCAGTCTGGTGTCCCGTCTGTTGGGTGTTCAGTTGGCCAAAGGAAGCAGCTACACCAATTGGCTGCAACGACCTCTTACGGAGTCACAGTTGAAATACGCTCGGGACGATGTGCTTTATCTCCCCGATGTTTATGAGAAACTGGAGGCTAAGGGCCGCTCGCGAAAAAGATTGAAATGGATTTATGAGGAAATGGAAACCCAACTTCATGAAAAACTCTTTGATCCCGATCCTAGTGAACTCTGGCGGAAGGTGAAGCGTTCAAAGACACTCAAGCCTAGAGATACGCCGGTGCTTCAAGAGTTGGCGGGCTGGCGCGATGAGATTGCCCGCAAGGTGAACCGACCCGTTCGGTTTATTCTCTCCGACGAGGCCATGTTGGAGCTGGCCAAAATCGACAAATTAACTCTTGAGAATCTGCGCTCTCGTCGTGGCGTTCAGGCCGGATTTGTTGATCGTTATGGGGAACAGATTCTCAACCGTCATCAGAAGGGAAGAGAGCGACCTCGAAACCAGTGGCCTGAGATGGACAGCATGCATCAACGTCCTCCATCAGATAAAAGCGAGGCTCTAGCCGATCTTGCCTGGCTGCTTATCAAGGAAATTGCCGATAAGGCCCATATTGCGCCTACCAATCTCATCTCCAAAAAAAGCCTCGCCTACTTTCTGGACGCCTATATCCGCAAGCAAGATCTGAATGCCTTCCCCATCAGTCACGGCTGGCGCCAAGAAATGGTGGGCGATCTTCTGGTGAAGCTCATTGAAGGCAGCCTGGTGATCAAGGTTCAGAATAAGAAAATTATCTGGCAGGAATTATCTTCCTGAGGAGATGGTATGGGTAGGAAGTTCGCCCCACATGGGGGACGGAATTGTCTTGTATGGGGCGGTTTCGTCCTCATAGCGCTATTTTTCGGCTGTGCGCCCGAGGCGCCTGAATTTGAAAGGTACGACCAGTACTTCAACATTAACGGGTCCTGGTCGGCTTCGCATATTCTCATCAGCTATAAAGGGGCCAGTCGTGCGGCTTCCCATGTGGAGCGCGATAGGGAAGAGGCTCGTGAAAAGGCCATTGCCTTGCAGGAGCGACTGCTTGAAGATCCCTCTCTTTTTAACGAAATGGCTGTTCAGGAGTCCGATGGGCCAGCGGCCCGAGTGGCGGGTTATCTCGGCGCATGGGAAGAAGGAGCCATGGCTCCTGAATTTCAGGATGCCTTGAGCGCTTTGGAAATTGGCGAGTTAACCACCGCTCCCGTTGAATCCCCCTTTGGGTTTCACATTATTCGCAGAGAGTCCATCTCTCTGCGTCACTATGCTTGCGACGCTTTTTTTATTGCCTTTAAGGGTTCGCCGTCTACCCCTGCGGTGATCACTCGGTCCAGAGAGGACGCTTTGGAACTTGCCAAAAAAGTAGGGGCCAAGCTCAAACCCTCAAACTTTGACCAGTTGGCTAAAGAGTACAACGACTTGGGCGATGGGGTCCTGCCTCTCGAAGTGGTCCATGAAAAGAAACCCCTTCCGTTTGATGTTGTTAAGACCTTGGACCCACTTGCATTTGGCGAGGTTGTAGGTCCTGTAGAGATGCCCATTGGTTTTGCTTTCCTCAGGCGCGCCGTTGTCGAGCAATTCGCAGGATCCCATATCCTGATCAGTTTTAAAGGTGCGAAAGGGGCTCGGCCCGACGTTACCCGCACAAAGGAAGAAGCTCTGAATCAGGCCCTTGAGCTGCTGGAGACTCTGAAAGTGGAGCCTGAGCGATTCTCGGAGCTTGCAGAGGCGCACTCCAGTGGACCCAACGCCAGTCGTGGAGGGTATCTCGGTGTCTGGTTCCGAGGCAAGATGGTTAAAGCTTTCGACAACGCCATTGCTTCCCTTCCTATCGACGGCATTGCTCCCGAGCCCGTTGAAACCGAATTCGGGTATCATGTCATCAAGCGAAAAGCGACGCCTTCTCCAGGAAGTTAAGTTGGTTCAGTTGGCTCGGGGCGTTTCAGACCCAAATGTTCGCCCATGGTTACGGGGCCTTTCTTTTCGGTTTTAGGCAATACCAGCCCTGCGCTCACAATCAACTTCACCGCTTCTTCCACATCCAGATCAACAAGGTAGAGGTCGAAGGGATTCAGGTAGAGCAGGAACCCGGTGGTTGGATTGGGCGTGGACGGTACAAAAACCGCAATGAGGCTGTGGCCAAACATTTTCTGTGAGGCCTCCAGCGATTCATTGGTCACAAAGCCCAGCACCCAACAGTCTTTTTTGGGGTATTCTAAAAGCACGACCTTTTTGAACGACGCAGACCTTTGCACGGAGAACGCTTCGATAATCTGCTTTGTGCCCCCGTAGATATTGCGAACAACAGGCAGGCGCATCATAAGATTGTCCACAAACTTGAGTAGCTGCTTGCCCAAGTAGAAATTGGCCAACCATCCAATGAAATAGACCACCAGCACAACCAGGATGAAGGAGATCAGGCTCACGCCTCCATTCCTGAATGCGCCTGAAACGTCAAGATCGAGGGCGTTAAAGGCCTGTTCCACCAGGGGACGAGTCAGCTTTTGCGTTTTTACCACCAGAAGGTTTAATAACCAGAAGGTGACGCCAATGGGAAAGAGGATCAGGAGTCCGGTCACCATCTTCTTTTTCACATGGTAATGCCTTTTACCATCTTCGGTTGTCATTCCCTGGACCCTCCGTCCTGTTTCTGTTCCGCCATGATCTTTTCGCCTAGCAGCAACCAGAACTTTTCAATATAGAGGTATGCCGAAACAAGGGAGAGGAACAGCGCCACATAAGCCGTGACTATGCCAGCTCTAAGGATGAAAACCGCCTCTCCGCCAATGAAAAGCAGGGAAAGGGATATGACCTGAAACGTCATTTTCCATTTGCCCAGTTTACCCGCGGCCAGCACGATGTGCTCTGCTGCTAGAAAGGCCCGTAGGCCGGTGATGGCCATCTCTCTGCCGATCATGAATATCACGATCCAGGCTGGAATGAACTGGCGCTCCAAAATGACCAGAAACGCCGTGAGCACCAACAGTTTGTCCGCCAAAGGATCCAAGAGTTTGCCCAATGTCGTGACCTGATTGTTTCTACGGGCCAGATAACCGTCCAGCCAATCCGTGAGGGATGCGAGTAGAAAAATACCCAGCGAGGCCCAGCTGCTCCATGGCGCTTCCATGTAATTAAATAAAATAATAAAGGGAATCAGAAAGATTCGTGCAATGGTCAGTATGGTCGGCCCATTCATAAAGTATCCCGAAGCGTGGTTTCAACCACCCCAATTCGCCAGTAGCTTTGGAGCAGATCTAGAGTCAATGAGACATATCTAAACGGACCGGTTCTGCCGGTTGATTTCCGTTGAGTAGTCAGGTTTCTTCGCCTTTGGCCTCATCCTCTTCGAGATGATGCACGTTTGTAGATATCCAGTGTAAAAAGTTTGACTGACACTTGTCCACACGAATTCCCACAATCTCAGGAACTTCATAAGTATGCATTTGGGAAATAACCGCTACAACCTCGTCATAGAGATCCTCGGTTGTCTTAATGATTAGCAGGTTCTCTTCATCGTCGAAAACCCTTCCCTTGAAACGGTAGATTGAACGCATCTGCGGTAGAATATTGATGACGGCGCATAGCTCCTGTTCCATCAACTCTTCCGCAATCGTTATGGCCTGTTGTTCGGAGCCAACCGTTGTGAAAACCAAAATAACTTTATCCATGTTCGTATCCTACTCCAGGTCCAAACCAACATCGGACAATGGATTATAGTGACAGAATTTTGATACTGTCAAGAATTCCAGGCGGAAATAGAAAAAATAACTGCCATAAATGAGAATCCCAAACCGTCCCAGAACAAGCGAAAATACGAAAATCATCAAAAAAGACGCAGCGGGGAGACTACCTCAAATTCTGTGAACATGTTCCGGGCCATGGGGATAAACAAGGTCGGGAACAAAAAAAGCGCGCCAATTCGGCGCGCTTTTTTGGTCTATTCACTCTGTTTTTAAAAAAATGTTTTTTTTAC
>JBNKOV010000088.1:0-12266 GCA_050294955.1 Holophagae bacterium | reverse complement strand
GAAAGATAGGCAATGTATTGGGTCCGGAGTTTTCCGCGATTGATCAGTTCCCCACCCGGGTTCGTCTTCCCGATGAGCCGTTGATGTTGGTAGATCGTATTATGGAAATGAGTGGAACCGAAATGGAATGCGGTCGTTGCGTTACAGAACACGATGTGCTCCACGACGGTTGGTATTTGGATTGTGGGCGTATTCCCACGTGCATTGCCATCGAAGCGGGTCAGGCTGATTTGTTTCTTTCTGCATTTCTGGGCGTCGATTTTCGCACCAGAGGTCTGGCGACTTACCGACTCCTTGATGCGGCTGTGACTTTCCATGGCGATCTGCCCAAGCCAGGCGATGTGATTCGTTATGATATTGAGATTAAACGGTTTTTTCGACAGGCCAACACCTGGTTCTTCTACTTTGAGTTTACCGGGAGTGTGGATGGACAACCTCTGCTCACCATGAAAAATGGGTGCGCGGGCTTTTTCTCTCCGCAGGAATTACAGGCAGGAAAAGGCGTTGTACGAGCTAAAGACACACGAAAACCGGTTACTCAAAAACCTGAAGATGTTTGGAAGTGGACCAGTCTAGAGGTCTCTTCCTACGATAAGCCGCAATTAGATGCGCTTCGAGAGGGTGATTTGGGGGGATGTTTTGGTCCCGCTTTCCAAAACCTTCCCATTCGTGAGCCGCTTGGACTTCCCAAGGGCAGAATGAATCTGGTTGACCGGGTTTGCGAAGTAAACCCTCGTGGCGGCGATTATGGGTTGGGTCTCATTATCGCAGAAGCCGATATCCATCCCGATGATTGGTTTTTAACCTGTCATTTTATAGACGATAAAGTAATGCCGGGAACCTTGATGTACGAATGCTGTCTGCATACCATGCGGGTGTTTTTGTATCGAATGGGTTGGGTAGGGGAGGCGTCTGAAATCATAGCGCAACCCGTGATTGGCGTTGCCAGCCAATTGAAATGCCGCGGCCAGGTATTGGAAACAACCAAAATGGTGACCTATGAGGTTCATATCAAGGAAGTAGGCTATGATCCGGAGCCTTACGCCATTGCAGACGCCTTAATGTATTCAGATGATAAAGCCATTGTGGATATTATGGATATGTGTATCCGGTTCAGTGGGTTGTCTGAAAGTAGGTTGCATGAGCTTTGGAAATCAGGGCAGACGCCTTTGGTAGCCCAAACGGCAGCCCGGCCATGTTTTTCCTATGAACAATTGTTAGCCTTTGCGGTGGGGAAGCCTTCTGAAGCTTTTGGGGATCGCTACATCCCTTTCGACGAGGAGCGAAAGATTGCCCGATTCCCTGGACCGCCTTTCCTCTTGATGTCCCAAATCAATCATACAGATGTTGCGCCATGGACCTTAACCGAAGGGGGCGTGAGCGAAGCCCAATACAATATTCCGCCCGATGCGTGGTATTTTGACGAAGATCGCCAAGACACCATGCCCTACAGCGTTTTATTGGAAGTTGCGCTCCAGTCTTGTGGTTGGCTTGCGGCGTACATGGGAAGCGCGCTACAGAGTCCCAATGATCTGTTATTCCGCAATCTTGGCGGCGGGGCTGCGCAATTTTTACCGGTTGGGCGAAACAGCGGATGGTTAAAAACTGCAGTAAAGGTAACCTCCATATCAAAGACCGGCGACATTATTCTTCTATTCTTTGATTATAGCGTCCATAGCCCAGAGGGCCTTGTTTTCAAGGGAGACACCTATTTTGGGTTCTTCACAGAACAGGCTATGGCCAAGCAGGTTGGCGTTTCAGAGGATACGCCATATGAACCTGATGAGGTCCAGAGGGCAAGGGCGGTCTCTTTCCCTTTTCCCGATCAGCCGCCTTTCCCCAACTCAATGATGAGGATGGTGGATCAAATAGATCTTTTGATTCCAGATGGCGGTCCCCATGGATTGGGGTTTATTGAAGGATCCATTGATGTAGACCCCAGCGCCTGGTTTTTCAAAGCCCATTTTAAAGGAGATCCTGTATGGCCAGGTTCTTTGGGACTGGAAGGCTTTATCCAAATATTGAAGGCATTTGCCAAATATCGTTGGGGAGTAACCCCCAATACCGAATTTAGGGCAACGGCGCTAAACACCCGTCATGGTTGGTCCTATCGTGGACAGATCGTACCTGGCAATAAAAATGTGCGGATACAGGCTTCAATAAAGGCCATAGATGATGAGAAAAAAGAACTTACGGCCGATGGATTTCTGTCTGTTGATGGTCTTCCCATTTACCAGATGACCGATTTCGTTTTAGGCGTATAGAGGTCGGCGCATTTTGAAAATGCGCCGACCTTATTAAGGTTACTTTTTTTCTGGTTTGGGTTTTCTAGGCATCTTACGTTCCAACTCTGTACGTGGAATCACCTTTTCCCAGCGCAGTTTCCCGGTGGAATCGTAGGTTTGCAGGGTAAGCACCCTTTCATACTTTGTTCCGGTTACTTGGATTACGCCAAAGTTGCGACGATCTTTTACGAGGGTTCCCGGCTCGCGCATTGGGTTGTTCTCTTCCTGACCCATTTTATTGATCATGCCGCTGGTCAAAGGCGATGATGTGAACTCATAAATTGGGTAATTGTCTCGTCTGTCTTGCTTTAACAGTTCAGTGAAGTGGCGGTCGCCTGAAAGAATAACTACGCCATTAACGTCAGCTCCATCTAGCCAGGTCATGAGGTTGTTGTATTCTACCGGATAATTGACATAGGCTTCGTGGCCAGACAGCTTGTTGGTCATCTGGTTCCCAATGACAATAAATTTAAACCGAGCCATGGAGGTGACCAGACTGTCTTTTAGCCATTCTAATTGTTTCTCGCCAAGATAGGGTTTTGACGGGTCTTTCAGGTTGTTTCCAGCTCGGTAGTATCGGTCATCTAGAAAAAAGAAATCCAGATCGGCCCACTGCATTCTGCCGAAAACGCCTGGGGTGTCAGGCATGCCGTAGTGAGGATTGGCCCAAAAAAGCTTGAAAAGATCGAGGGTTTGCTCCTTGAAGGGATAGGCCCTGTCACCGTCGTTGGGGCCAAAATCATGGTCGTCCCAAATTGCGTAATGAGGCATGGCGGCCCAAAGGGGCTGAATTTGAGGGAAGGCCCTCATTTCGTTATAGCGGTTGACCATGTAATTGGGCGCATTGAAATCCGGCTCGCGGAAATAGATATTGTCACCGAGCCAGATCATGAAATCGCCTTTTTGCTTGTAGATATGGTCAAATACTTCAAATTCCCCGCCATATGGCGTCCCTGGCCGGTCATCTGTAGGGTGGTTTACATAAAAACAGGACCCGATAATAAATTTCACGGGAGGCGGGTCGGTACGATGTTGCCAGAAGGTTTGGGTTTTGAAGGTAAGCGGGTAGGAAAAAGACACTTCCTTTCCATCAACGAACAGCTTGTAATTGTAGAGAGAGCTGTCCTTCAAGTTGGAGAGGGTGAATCGAGCGATAAAATGGGTGTCTGGTTTTGTATGAACGGTTTGTGAGCGGGTTTCCACGCCTTCGGTTTGAAAGTCGATACGAACTTCGGCGCTTTCCCAGGTTTGAAGCCAGACAACTGCTTCAACAAGATCGGCGTAACCGAGCATTGGACCTGAACGTATGGGTTTTTTCTCTTGGGTTTGCGCGCTTGCGGTGAGGCTGCAAGCTAACAATAAATATCCGCCAATAAGGAGGTTTGTTAAACATTGTTTCATTGATCTACCTATGCCTGCATAATATTTTGATCAGAACCGAACTGGTCGTCCGGGTCTGCTTGATGGGAGAAACGCCACTGCCTGAATCCATGCAAAATTTTCCAGCATTGCCACGCCCAATTGGATTGAAACCTGAATCAGGTCATGTTCCATGGGTTAGTTTAGCTCAAACCATGTCAGCCATAAAGTTTAAAATGATGATTTTGAGATGGCAGGCCACAAACTGAAGGGAGGGAACTGTTTGTCATTTCCCCGGATGATTTTTTGTGCAGGATTAGGGTACAGAGTCAAAGTTTGACTCTACGCCATTTTTGTAAACTGCAAATAAGGGGTTATAGCCAAAGCGATAACTGAGTTCGGCGGGATGCTGGGTCTTCCAAACGGCGAGGTCCGCCTTATTCCCGGGTTTGAGGACGCCTACCTGCTTTTCCAAACCCAACGCCTTTGCAGCGTTTACGGTGACTCCTTTTAAGGCCTCTTCTGGAGTGAGGCCAAATAGAGTGCAGCCCATGTTCATCATTAAGAGCAGGGAGGTGCAAGGTGAACTCCCTGGGTTGCTGTCCGTAGAAATGGCCATTGGAACATGGTTGTCCCTGAAAAGCTGTATTGGCGGCGCTTTGGTTTCTTTTAAGAAGTAAAACGCACCAGGAAGAAGCACAGCCACTGTTCCTGCTTTACTCATAGCTTCAACGCTGGCTGGTGAAGCGTATTCCAAGTGGTCCGCTGAAAGGGCGTTGAAGGATGCAGCCAATGCGGCGCCGCTCAAATCGGAGAGTTGTTCGGCATGCAATTTTACCGGCAAGCCCAAGCTGACGGCGGTCTGGAAAACGCGTTTTACTTGATCGGGGGTAAACCCAATGCCTTCGCAAAATGCGTCCACTGCGTCCGCCAGGTTTTGACGAGCAACTTCGGGTAAAGCTTTTTCACAAATAAAGCTTATATAGTCGTCAGGTTTCCCAGCATATTCAAGGGGTAGAGCATGTGCGCCAAGATAAGTGGTCTGAATGTCTATAAACTGGGAGTGACCAAGGCTTCTGGCTACCCTGAGCATTTTGCACTCGGTTTCCAGGTCCAAGCCGTAACCAGATTTAATTTCACAGGTAGTAACGCCCTCTCGCATAAGGGCCTGAAGCCTTTGTTTGCTTTGCTCGAACAGGTCGGCCTCATCAATAGCGCGGGTTGACGATACGGTTGATTTAATCCCGCCGCCACTTCTGGCAATTTCTTCATAACTGACGCCTTGCAGTCGTTGTTCAAATTCACCTGCTCTATTGCCGCCATAAACAAGATGTGTGTGGCAGTCGATAAGTCCAGGGGTCATTAACATGCCTTCTAGGGACACGCGCTTGCAAGCTTGTTTTCCCTGGCCATTAACTTCCGATGTTTGGCCAATCCAATCGATCTGTCCATTTTTTACGGCTATGGCGCCTTGTTTAATCAAACCATAAGGCGTTTCTCCAGCCATAGTGGCCAGGGTGACATTTTCAAAAAGAATATCCCACATCTTGCTTGTCCTTCCTTTCGCTCACAATGAAAGCAAGCGGCTGGCCATACCTTAACGGGAACAGAACTAAGAAGCAAGTGTGGATTCTCTATATAGGAGCCCTATTGAACTTTTTTCCCCATTACCTTTGTGTTAGGATTGCAAGAATATACGATGCTATGGGATCTTATGAGCATCTAAATCCTGAAATGATGGGGAGGGCGCCATGAGCACCAATGAATTGAGAACACTCTATCCGGAAATCGAACCCTATGAGGTTGGCAGTCTGAAGGTGTCTCCCATCCATGAGATCTACTATGAACAGTGCGGCAATCCCAATGGAAAGCCAGTGCTGTTTGTGCATGGCGGTCCAGGTGGCGGAACAGGCTCCAAAGAGCGTCGATTTTTCGATCCCAATTGTTATCGCATTGTCCTCTTCCATCAGCGGGGTTGCGGTCTTTCCAAGCCTCATGCCTGCTTGGAAGATAATACAACCTGGCTTCTTGTATCCGATATGGAAAAGTTGCGTTTGCATTTGGGGATCCAAAGATGGATGGTTTTTGGCGGATCCTGGGGAAGCACTCTGTCTTTGGCCTATGCCCAGACCCATCCAGAAATGGTGACGGAATTGGTGCTGCGCGGTATTTTTATGCTGCGTAGAAAAGAGATTCACTGGTTCTATCAAGAAGGCGCTAGCTTCCTCTACCCGGATGCGTGGGAAAGTTATCTTGCCCCCATTCCCGAATCAGAAAGAGACGATCTTCTGACCGCATATTACAAGCGCCTTACCCACGATGATCTGAAAATCAGGGCAGAGGCGGCAAGAGCTTGGAGCATCTGGGAGGGCAGCACGAGTTTCCTTCACCAGAACGAGGAAAATATTTCAAAATGTTCGGGTGATAAGTTTAGCATGGCTTTTGCCCGAATCGAATGTCACTATTTTACGAATCGTGGTTTCTTTGAGCATGAAGATCAGCTTCTTCGGAATGTTGGAGTCATTCGACATATACCCGCGGTTATTGTTCAAGGCCGGTATGATGTGGTCTGCCCCATGCAAACAGCCTGGGAGCTTCATCGGGCCTGGCCTGAAGCAGATCTGAGGGTTGTCCAGGGCGCTGGGCACTCTTCTCTAGATGCTGGCAATTTACATGAGCTAATCCGCGCTACCGATGCATTTAGAACTAGCCTTTGAAAATGCAATAATGAATGAATCTGCATATGAAAAAATGGATTTTTAGAAAATCCAGTCTCGATGTATTGCCTTTAGTCTGTCTATATCATATCGGATATCTGTTATAGGGAAGACATAGGTGGTCTCGTGGTTATGATTTTTATGGTGTTTTGGCGTCACCGACCACCCTTGGGTTATGTTCTGCTATATTCTATCCTTCGTTCCGGTTATTAATGGACCCAACCGCGGAAGATAGCTCATGATTGATGTTATTTTCCAGATGGCATTCTTCTATCAAGTGATATAGGATCTTTGGCCCTTGGGAATATCATGACTAGTGGATAAGGAGCAAAATGGAAAAGTGGAAAGCGGCGAAAAAAATGCTCTACAAATGTTGAGAGGCTGACGCATGAATAGAACGGGAATTATATTTTTGAGAAAATATTTTCCAGTGAATTTTCAACAGGTAAATGAAGGTTGAAATTACTGACGGAAGGTTTCTTTGTAATGGTCGAGAGTTGGAAATAATCAGGGATTAGACTAAGTCTCCAATGTTGTGGCTGCTGGTTTTTTTGCAAAGATTGTTGACGCCGTTATTCAGGTTTCAAGTATTGGAATTGCGGCTCATTATGAAAAAAGAAAAATGATTCTAACGATATTCAAAGAAAATCCAGAACCTTCAATTGGTGTGAAAAAACATCTTTTTGAAGGGGGCGTTCGTAAAATGTGGCTTGCATTACAAGCCTGTCTGGTTATAGCCTGGAGATCCCATTTTGAGAATATGAAGAGGTCAATAATTACATTTTTAAAAAGTCGATCTACCAACTGTCCCAATTATCGGGAGTACAATCGCCTGGGCCCTCATTTATTCTTGGGAGATCTCAGGAAAAGGGCCGGTTGTTCTCTGGGCAAGTGGATTGAATATAGTGGGAAAATGTAGCAGCTTTTTTGTCCCACTTGCCGCCTCTTAGAAGAACTCACCAGGAGTCAATCACAGTATTGTGCATTAAAAACTGCGATTGGAGGGACCCCATCCGATGCATGCCTGTCGGGGTTGCGGGAGCCCATCCAATTGCTTAGTTTATGGTTGGTTATTTAGGCAGAGAGTAGATTGCCTCGCCCCGAGTTCCTTCCCTGAGAACCTCTCCAGCTTCAAGGAGTTCACGGATGCGGAAATGCCAGGTTGTTGCTGACAGCCCCGCTTGCTTGATAACGTCCGATTTTTTCATCGGACCATCAGACGCCTTTAATGTTTCCAAAACCTTCTTTTTGTAAACATCGCCGGACATGCGAGTTCTTTCCACAGTGCTTGCAGGAAACTCGAAAATGAGGCTTCTTGACTTTCTAAGTTGCCGGATATTGATATTGAACCCTTCTTTCTCGGCTACGTAGAGAAAATCCTTTCTGGTTTGACTGGCCAGTTCTTCTTTTTCGAGATCCCAGTAGATTTTGTTTTCAGTTGCGGCTTGCCGCGCTTCTCGTAGTACTTCCAAGAGTGACCGGTATTTAGCCGGATCCATTGTTTTGGTTTTTGAAACCAATCTTAGTTTTCCCATGTTTGGTCACGTTCCTTTAGTTCAGATTTAAGAATGTCATTCAAATCATGAAGTAACGGAAGGATACTTCTTCCGATTAGTGGCATCATTCATAAAATAACCGAGAACAAGATTAAAAGCAAATTGTTCTGTATATAAGATCTAAGTTTTTTATGGATGTCTTGGCTTTCGGATTGATTTTTTGTCTTTCTTTTTGTGAATATGGTGCTTTCTTTAAGGATTAATCACATGGTTCGCTGATTTAAAAAAAATGTCCAAAGAATCTGAAAATAGAAAGCTAACGCTTGAATTTAAATGTATTATGCACCACTCAACTGAGTGAGTTCGTCATGATATAGTCTCTTTCTATGGATGTTTTTTAACCAGCGGCTTAAAATTTTGTCCATTTTTTCCCTTCATGAGCTTGGCGAGGGCATTAATGGGATCGATGCATCCTTTTTGATTGTTTTGTTTTCTGTCTTTGTTCTTCGTGGTTTTGAAAATACTCGATTGTAGGGTGGTGAAAATAGGAATCTGGGAACTCAACAGAGGCGTAGTCTATCAAAATGCTTCTAAAAAGGGCGCCAGCCTTTTTATTCGTTTCTGTGGGGTCTGAATGCGGTTGGGTGTGAGGTAACCAGAGCTTTCTTTATGATTGTCGATCTTGGTTCATTTTCGCAGGAATAAGGCATGGTTTGGCCGTTTCGTCTGGTTCTTTTTTTTAAAAGGTGGGGGAGGGAGCGAAGAAAGAAAAAAGCCCTGACTTTTTCATTTGAAAAAGATCAGGGCATTGGTTTCTGTTAGGATCAAAAAAGTGCTTAAGGCGCTATGACCAAAACGTAGGAATCAACAGGCTCCCATTTTATATTGTGGGCGGGAAAGGTTTTTCCGGCGAGGATAGATTTCAGGTCGTCTGTACCTCCAAATGGAGCTTGATGGGTGACTATGCTGATTTCTCCAGAGGCGCTTATCTTGGCAACTGCGACAGCGGCGCTAAAACCCTCTGTTCCAGAGCCTGTGCCCGTTGGGAATAAGGCGGGACCGATGGCGAGATTGTCTATTCCATTGGGCAGGAGTTTATCCGTATATTGCGCAATCGCCTGAGCAGCGGGCATTGCTTGTGCAATCTTATCTCTATATTTTTTGGCAGCCTTGTGGCCCTGCATGGTCTCCAACAATTGAACGCCTCCGATTTTAACAGCGCGGTCAATCATAAGGTCAAAATATTTCTTTTCTTTAGCGTCAAGCAGCTCTTCGTAAACATCTACATCGTTTGCGTCGATCATAGCGAGAGTGCAGATGATTGAGCCATGACTCATGTCATCTCCACCAATCTTTCCCTTTGTATAAAGAAAGAAACCGATATTATTCTTGCCAATATCTGCAAATTGAAGATCGTTTTTACCAGTTGCCGGGTCAACTTCGGCATCATCGGCCAGGGCGATAAAACGGTCATAGATAGCCGGATTTTGGACTTTGATCACTCCGCTGGCTGCGGCAAGTCGAACATACATGGGCGCCGATTCATCCGCCATGACCGTTTCAAAAGTTTCCGGCGCAATGGTTCTGCCGATTGTTGCAAGAAGCATCAGATACATTGCTCGGGTTTGAGGACCGTCGGCGTTGTTGAGATTGGTGTTCAGGTCGTTGCCAAATCTGGATAGATTCATGTATCGTAAGCTGGCGCCATATTCCAGCGCCTGCTTATAGGGCAAACTTCCCATATTCCGAATGATGGTTCGCAAGCCGCCCATCTGAAAATGTTTAATCAGTTCTCTGCTAGCCTCGGCTGAGGTTGATTCAACCAGAAATTTTTTGACCAGCTCTTCCCGTTCGGGAAGCACCTGCGCAAAACATGCGAGACTGAACAGAGTCGTTAAAAAAAGACTTTTTAAAACCATGATTCCCCCGTATTGTTCCTCGAAGCGTCATAAAAATAATGATGCCTCCATTCATTGAGGATTTTTATTGAAACTCATTTTAAAGACCTATGCAAGGGCGAATTGCGATTCCTGTCTCGTTCTCATGCATTTCACAGCCAGGCGGCGATCTTTCTCAGGCATTGAAGTGAGCTCGTAAGTTCGATGTGCTTGAGTAACGAGCCCTTTGATTAATACTTTCCTTTCAGCTGGTTGACTGTTGAATTCTCTGTCGGTTCGCCTCGTATAGCAATGCTGAGGCAGCAGCTCCCACGTTTAGGGAATCAAGTCTACCAGCCATAGGTAATCTTACCAGAAAATCGCAGGTTTTTCTGGAAAGCTCACGCAGACCTTTGCCTTCAGCCCCCAATACCAACACTGTTCCGTCTGTGAAATCTTGTTCAGACCATAATTTGGAGTTTGGGCCTGCTTCACAGCCAACAACCCACAATCCCTTTTGCTTCAAGCCGTCGAGAGTCTGGCGCAGGTTGCCAATTTCAAGGAAGGGAACCCAGGCAAAAGCCCCTTGAGAAATTTGGGCTACAGTCTGGTTAATTTTTGCTGAACGGTGGCTTGGCGCCAAAAGGGCATCCACCCCAGCGCCTTCGCAAGTTCTGAGAATTTGGCCCAGGTTCATAGGATCTTCAACCTGGTCCAAAGCGACAAAAAGCGGCTTACGGTTTTCTTGGGATATTTTATTTAACAGGTCATCAAGGTCGGGCCATTGAGGCGGTTGAACAAGAGCGGCAAACCCCTGGTCAATTGGACCATAAGGTGTTTCCCTGCCTCGCGCCTCTTCCATAATTGGTTTATAGGGCGCAAGCATCTCCCACAGTTGGGGTGTGATTCGAGTTGGATCAGCCCAAATCTGGCGTACTTTGACATCCGGAGAGTTGAGACATTCCCTAACACCATTTAAGCCGGTGATGTATAAGTTTCCATCACTTGTCTTGGGGCGCTTTTTGTCCCATCGCGAGGCGCGAGAATGTGGCGACGTTTTTTTTCTCATCAAGTGTTTCCGCAATCAGATCTTTGTTTAGATCTTGGGTTGGCGTGGTTCGGGAATTGAAGCCCGAACCACGAAAAAGGGTATTAAAGTTTTTCCAACATGGCTGCAGTCATACGAACACCTGCGCCGATGCCGCCTGATGGATTGCAGTCATCACTCTTTTCAAAGATGGATGCAGCAATATCGCAGTGAGCCCATTTGTACTTGTCTGCGAACTTTTGGAGAAAGAGACCCGCTGTGATGGTTCCGCCCCAACGGGTGGATCCCACGTTTGAGATATCGGCAATATCACTGTCCAGGAGTTTTTTGTATTCCTCCACTAGCGGGAGCTGCCAGAACATTTCATGCAATTGACGTCCAGATTCTAAAATGGCGTCCACCAGAGGCTGATGATTGCCCATCACCCCGTAGACCTCAGGTCCCAAGGCTACCAGGCATGCGCCAGTCAGGGTGGCGTAATCAATGACATAGTCAGGTTTGTAGCGGTCTGCATAGGTTAACGCATCTGCGAGAATCAGTCGGCCTTCAGCATCTGTGTTATTAATCTCAACCGTATAACCCGAAAGTGTTTTAACCACATCGCTAGGGCGAGTGGCCATAGCTGAAGGCATGTTTTCAACTGATGGAACGATGCCAATAACACGATGAGGGCATTTTGCCGCTTTCAAGACTGTCATGGTCCCTACGACTGCTGCGCCGCCTCCCATGTCGCCTTTCATTTCAGGCATGGCTGCTGGAGGTTTTAAAGACAGGCCGCCGGAATCAAATGTGACGGCTTTCCCTACCAGAGCGATCGTTTTGCCGGATGGGTTTTCTGGTTGATAGTCCATGAGAATCAGCTTAGAGGGTTGCGCGCTGCCCATGCCAACCGAATACATGGCGTTCATGCCTTCTTTTTTGATGGTCTCTTCATCAATTACCGTTGTTTCGAAGCCATGACTGGCTCCCCATTCGGCTGCAAGCTCCGACAAACGTGTGGGCGTCAAAACATTGGCTGGACATTGGCAAAGGTCTCGCGCTTTGCACGCTCCTTCTGCAATGGCCGCCCATTTTTTCACTTTTTCTTCAATATTCTCAGTGGAATGAATCGATAGCTTCTCTAATCTTGGGTCAAGGTCATCTTTTTCTGTTTTGAATTCTGTGTAGCGATATTCGCCCAGCAGGAAGCCTTCCACTGCCGCACGTTGCTCTTCTTCGTTGGCAAAACCGTCAAGGCTGATAAGGACCTCGGTTCGATTTTTTTCCAGGAGCTTTTTCCAGGCCTTCGCAGAGCCCTTGCGGATGTCGTTGCTCTTTTTTACTTTTTCGCCAAGATTCATGACGATCACTCTTTCGGCTTTGAACCCTGGAGGGTTAAAAAGATAGAGATGGTCTCCTGAATTTTTGCCAAATTCGCCACTCTCAACATAAGGCTGCAATAATTCTTTAATCGCCTCATTCCCATTTAAGGGCGCACCGTCTTT
>JBNKOV010000087.1:0-12341 GCA_050294955.1 Holophagae bacterium | reverse complement strand
ATCATGAGCGTTTGGATATGGGTCGCCAGGCTGTGGTCGTCTTCAAAGCAGAGATTATCACCGATAAGGGAGCGAACTGAGGCAGCCGCCGCCTCCTTGAGACCTTCAAGGGCCTTCGCGTCTGGACCCGAAGCCATGATTTTAATTTCAATCGTAGGCAAATGAGCGCGGTAGCCCAGCTTCACGCCCTCCGGGAGATGGATGGTGTCTAATAATGCGCCCAGTCGAGCCTCTGAAACGCCAAAACAGTGGAGGCGTTTTAGGGTGGAAGTATTCTCCAGATGCAACGTTTTACGAATGTGGGGCATGACTTGGGACTTCATCATACGCTTCATCTCATGAGGCACGCCAGGCGTGAAGTACAAGAGCGCTCTATTCAGTTTGAGGACGAAGCCGCATGCGGTTCCCACGGGATTGTCAAGGATCTCAGCGGATTGGGGCAACATGGCTTGTTTCAGATTGGAAGCTGGCATCTCCCGGGCCATGCGTTTAAATTTTTGTTCTAGCACCGCTACCCATTCTGGAAACTCAACAAGAGGCAAATCTGCTGCCTGAGCCGCCGCCTGAGCAGAGAGATCGTCGGAAGTCGGCCCTAATCCACCGTTAACAATGATGACATCTGAGAATTTGCTTCGTTCCCTGAAGCACGACACCAAATCGGACATGCGGTCGCCCACCGTTGTTCGACGGCTGATCGTAACTCCAATTTCGGTAAAAATCTGAGAAACCCAGGTTGCGTTGGTGTCTGTAATTTGCCCGGAAAGGACCTCTTCTCCGGTCGTAATCATTTCAACAATCATGGAGAACCTCCAGGGTTCAATCCAGTCTTAAATTCTTGAAGCTGGTGTTCTTAAGATCTTTTTCACTAAGCAGGGGCGCGTCCTTGCCCGGCCATTGAATGTTTAAATCCGGGTCGTTCCACATAATGCCTCGCTCATCTTTGGGAGAATAGAAGTCGGTGCATTTGTAGAAGACCTGAGCTTGATCGCTGATTACCTGGAAACCGTGCGCAAATCCTTCTGGAACATACAGTTGTCTTTTGTTTTCCGCTGAAAGGATTTCTGCAACCCATTGCCCGAAAGTGGGTGAATTGGGGCGGATATCTACTGCCACATCATAAATTTCGCCCTCCAATGCCCGAACGAGCTTGCCCTGAACCCGGTTCACCTGGTAATGGAGACCCCTTAAAACGCCTTTTACTGAAAAAGACTGATTATCCTGTACGTAGTTCCAGGGAATGCCTTTTTCCTCGAAAGCCTTGCGATTATAGGACTCCATAAACCAGCCTCTTGAATCTCCGTAGACCGCTGGCGAAATAAGAGCGACGCCCTCAATAGGATAGGTTTTTACTTCCACAGATCATTCCTCCTGGAATCATATATCAGGACTTATGAATTGCCAGGGTCTACATGGCCGCCCATATCATAACCCTGAACGTATCGATGGTAATTGTGGAGTCGTCTTTCTCCACGCAGGAAACCCACAAGTTTTTTAAAACGGTCCAGGCGCATGGCTTTCGCTCTAACCTTTGTCATTAAACGATTGTTGGTCGGATTTTCCTCGCCAAGATGCCAATGGTCTTCGTCGTCTATAACAAAACTGTGGTGATGGTCGCCATGGTGAATGACAAGGAAGAGATTGTTGCAGAAGCATTTAGGGTCGCCGCAAAACTCAAGTCCAAAAGGATAGGCTCGTAATTTGCCCTTTTCCTGAACCCGCAACTTACCCAAAATGCCCGAACCCGCGTCAGCGCCTTCCAACATGAGATCCTTGGGTATCATGGGTGTGAAGGCTTCTCCATCTCTGCCCGTTTCTCCCAAAACCTGCTTTCGTCTAAGGTACTGAAGTCGGCTGATACGTTCTTGGAAAACCTCCGTCTTTTCGACAATTCGGAAGATCTCCAAAAGTTCTGGTTTAAGCTCTTTGTGGTTGTGGTCTCGCCAGACACGTTCGGCGTTATACCAGGTTTGAAACCGTGTATTTTCCGCCAACCAGTCTACCTGGAGTTCGTCGCACAAACAGCTCTTATCGTTGCAGATGGAAGCATGGAGCTGAAAACGTAACGGACCGTCTTGAAAGTCCACTTCATAATGGCCCAGATGGTAGACTTGACCGCGTTCAACTTCGGACAGTCCTTCGTAGACCTTTCGAGTTTCCACTACATGTTCCTCCGGTATTGGCCGCCAACATGGTAGAGAATGCTGGATAACTGTCCAAGGGAGCAATAGCGAGAGGCTTCCAGTAGTTTAGCAAAAATGTTCTTATTTTCGATGGCGGCGTTTCGCACCACCTCTTGCATGTCGAGACAACGCGACTTCCAAAAGCGATGAATGCCTTCCAGATTCTCAATCTGCTGCTCTTTCTCCTGGGTCGTGGATCGAATCAGTTCCGGGGGCTCTATGGCTGCGTTTTCGGAATTGGGGTTTAAGAAGGTGTTTACGCCAATGATGGGAAGGCGACCGTCGTGCTTTAATGTCTCGTAATACAGCGATTCTTCTTGAATTTTGCCTCGCTGATACATGGTTTCCATTGCAGATAAAACGCCGCCTCGCTCAGAAATTCGGTTGAATTCGGCCAGGATCGCTTCTTCCACCAGTTCTGTCAGCTCGTCGATGATGAAGGAGCCTTGAAGAGGGTTCTCATTTTTTGCCAAACCGGATTCTCGGTTGATTATCAACTGAATGGCCATGGCTCGACGCACGCTTTCTTCTGTGGGTGTCGTGATAGCCTCATCATATGCGTTGGTGTGCAACGAGTTACAGTTATCGTAAATGGCATAGAGAGCCTGAAGGGTTGTGCGGATATCATTGAAATCCACTTCCTGAGCATGCAGTGAGCGACCGCTGGTCTGGATATGGTACTTCAATTTCTGGCTTCGGCTATTGGCGCCATAACGATTCTTCATGGCTACAGACCAAATTCTACGGGCAACCCGACCTATGACAGCATATTCGGGGTCCAGTCCATTGGAAAAGAAGAACGACAGGTTGGGTGCGAAATCATCAATATTCATGCCCCTGGCCAGATAATACTCTACGAAGGTAAAACCGTTGGCCAAAGTGAAGGCTGTTTGGGAAATGGGATTGGCGCCTGCTTCTGCAATATGGTATCCGCTTATGGAAACACTGTAATAGTTGCGCACTTGATTTTGGGTGAAGAACTCTTGAACGTCCCCCATTAATTTCAATGCGAATTCAGTAGAGAAAATGCAGGTGTTCTGAGCCTGGTCTTCCTTGAGAATGTCCGCCTGCACAGTGCCTCTTACGGTCCGCAGAACATTGGCGCTGATGGTGTTGTAGGTTTCTTCATCTACCACTTCAACACCAGGTATTCCCAAGAGCCCCAAGCCGAAACAGCGGTCGTCCTCTGCATTGTAGGCAAGACCTTCATACTCGGGAAGGGAAAGTCCCATGTCGTCGTACTTTTTCCGCCAGGTCTCGCGCACCGCTTCCAAAAGGCCCTTTTCCTTTAGATGTCGTTCCACCTGTTGATCGATGGCGGCATTAAGAAAGAAACCAAGAATGATAGGCGCGGGGCCGTTGATAGTCATGGAAACAGAGGTTTTCGGGTCACACAGGTCAAAGCCTGAATAAAGCTTTTTCATGTCGTCCAGGGTACAGATGGAAACACCTGAGTTGCCAATTTTTCCATAAATGTCAGGGCGGCGGGCCGGGTCTTCGCCGTATAGAGTTACGGAATCAAACGCAGTCGAAAGCCTTTTGGCGGGCTGACTTTTGGAAACGTAATGGAACCGGCGGTTGGTGCGTTCCGGAGTGCCTTCGCCCGCGAACATGCGAGTGGGGTCTTCACCTTCTCGTTTGAAGGGAAATACGCCGGCTGTATAGGGGAAAGCGCCGGGGACGTTTTCAAGCAAAAGCCATGATAATATTTCACCCCAGTCCTGATACCGCGGCAAGGCAACCTTGGGTATTTTATTTCCTGAGAGGGAGGTGTTGTACAACTTGTTGCGCAACTCCCTATCGCGGATTTGGGTGATCAACTCTTCACCTCGGTAAGCTTTGGCGGCGTCTGGCCATGCCTTCAGCAACTTCGCGTTTTCAGGATCCAGGCGGGAGGCGTAGTAATTGAGTTGGTTTTCCAATGCAGCGACAACATGTTCGAAATCAGGCGCGGAGATGTCCAGTTTGGCTGGTCCTTCGCCATCGGAGGAAAAGGTCATTTCCGAACCGCTCATCCGCTCTTTAAGCGCCTCAATGCTGCCTTGAATTTGGAACATTTTGCGCGCTATCTCGGATTGTGAACCCGCCCAGGCTTTGTACTGATGTACCGATTCAGAGATTTCCGCCAGATAACGTTGACGGTCGCCTGGAATAATGGGCGCCTTTTCCGGGGTTCCGGCATTGGAAAAAGAGGGCGTTTCCCAATCAAGGCCCAGTTTTTCCTTGAGGCCCTCAATCAACTTTGTGAAGGCGAGGTTGGCGCCTTTGTCGTTAAACTGTGAGGCGATGGTTGCGTAAACGGGCAGTTCATCGTCGGGTTTGTCGAACCAACCCCGATTCCGCTGCACCTGCTTTTTCACATCGCGGAAGGCGTCTTCTGCGCCTCGCTTCTCAAACTTATTCAACACAACCATGTCGGCTAGATCCAACATGTCAATTTTCTCAAGTTGTGTGGCTGCGCCGTATTCGCTTGTCATGACATAAATGGAAAAATCTACAAAATCGATGATTGCGGAATCGGCCTGGCCAATGCCTGCGGTTTCAACAATAACCAGATCGTAACCAGCGTCTTTAACGATTTCAATGGCCCCCAACAAGCCCTCGCTAGTAGCTCTATTAGACGCTCGGGTCGCCAGAGATCGCATAAAAATGCGAGGATGTCCTCCTGGCTCCGGCCAGGCAACAGCGTTCATGCGGATACGATCTCCTAGCAAGGCTCCGCCTGTGCGTTTTTTGGAAGGGTCAACCGATAGGATTGCGACCGATTTTTGCGGGTAGGTGTCAATAAAGCGGCGGACCAGCTCATCAGTTAAAGACGATTTACCCGCGCCTCCTGTGCCTGTAATTCCTAATACGGGCGGTTTCCGGCTTGAAACAATGGGATCATCTAACCCCAATTCGATACGGGTGATGGCTCTGGCTACCCGGTTTACTGCTGGCGCATTATCGGGAAGCGGCTGATCCGCGGTTGAAAAATCAGCCGTCTTGATGACAGCTTGGATCATACCGACCAGGCCCAAGCGAGCTCCGTCCTCTGGGGAGAAAATTTTGTCGATGCCGTAGGATTCCAGGTCTTGAATCTCTTCGGGAGAAATAACGCCGCCACCGCCTGCAAACAGCTTGATGTGTCCAGCGCCCCGTTCCTGCAACAGGTCATACATAAACTTCAGATATTCTACATGTCCACCTTGATAAGAGCTGATGGCAATGCCCTGGACATCTTCATGTATAGCTGCATCCACAATTTCCCCAACAGAGCGATTGTGGCCCAAATGAATGACTTCCACTCCTTGAGACTGTAGAATTCGCCTCATAATGTTAATGGACGCATCGTGTCCATCGAACAAAGAGGCCGCAGTTACAAATCGTATTTTATGCTTCACTTCAAAGGCATTTTCCACCGTAGCTGATGTCATGTAGGACAACCTCCTCCCATCTTCGATCGCAACCGATTATTGTAACGTTTATCGACTAGAAAAGCCAGAGCCCGAAAATACCCAAATAACAGGGTGGGGATGGCGTCACCAGTCTTATTTAGGATTGCAGGGCGATGTGTTGCGATAGTATTCAAGAACAGCGCCCAATCTTTCTAGTTCGTTGTCCGCATTGGCCTGGCGCGCAGCCTCATATGCCTGTTCCTGAAATTGTGCGGCAGCCTGACAATCTCCGACTTGGGCATAGGCCATCGCCATGATTTCCAGATGTTCAGCGGATGGCTGAACCTTCACAATCAGTTTCGCAAGCTCCAGGGCGCGGGTCCCATCTCGGAGGGATGTATCCGGACAGGCTGCTAGGAACTTGGCCAATGCCCGCGTGATCAATCCAGAGTTGGGCATGGCCGCCTGACCCTGAGATAATATTTGTCCCGCTGTCTTGAAATCGCCTTGCCCAATAAGTAGCGAAGCATAACCCAGAGTTCCATCCTCATCCAACCCGCGAACTTCGGTTAAACGTCCGTAAAGCTCTAAGGCTTCTTTCGTTTTGTCCATTCGTCGCCAAACCCCAGCTAAAACCAATCTGGCGTCTGTGTCCTCTACATTGGTTTCAATCACCTTCAGCAGGTGGTTTTCGGCTTTCTCCAATTGATCCAATCTGCCGTAGAGATAGCCCAGGTTGTAATGGGCCGTTAAATTTTGGGGATCGAGCTTCAAAGCTTCCTCAAAATGAGTGACTGCTTCATCTACCTTGTTCAAAAATGAGAGAGTTACAGCCAGGTTGACACGAGCTCTAACACTGTCGGGCGCCGAGTTGACCGCTCTCCGGTATTCCGCCAGCGCGTCCTCGTAGCGGCGGGCGTTAAACGCTGCTTTGCCACGCTGCATATGCACCCGTTCTCCACGGAGCAGACGGTTTAAATCATCCAAAAGGGGGTCGGCTTCCTTCACGCCTACTTTTCCGTTCAAGGCGAGATGAGAGCGAGCCTTGCTCTTATCTCCCAATTTCCGATAGGCCTGGCCAAGTGAATAGTGAATACGGTTGGATTCTGGTGATAATTTCAGGGCCGCTTCCAGGTTTTCGGCTGCTGCGGCGTAATCCTTTGCCGAGAGTTCAACCTGGCCCAACCCAAAATAGGCAGCGGCAGATTTGGGGTTAATTTCCAGCGCCTTCTGATAATACCCACGGGCTTCATCCAACTGATTATTTTGATAGACCAGATCCCCCAGGTTCACCCAAAGAGGCGGATAACTTTCCTTAAGTTTGCTGGCCAGTTTATAATCCCGCTCTGCATCTTCAAGATCGCCTTGCGCCTGATTCAGCGTGCCCCTGAGATATACCCAGGAGAAACGATCTGGGGCCAGGATATGGGCGTTGGTGAAACAAGCCTCAGCAGAAAGCCTGATTTTATAGGCGTAATACACGTTGCCCAGCATGCCATAGGCATTAGACAGCTCCATATCTGCGTTTGGCGCCGATTTAATCAGCGTGTTCAGGCTATTTTGAAACCGGGAGATTTGTTGGGCCACGGCTTTTTCCGCCTTGTTCAGATCTGGCAGCGGCACCGGGACCAACCCTTCACGAAATGCAGGAATCTCCTCGGGTCCTTTGACTTCGGGATCGGCTTCCTGCCAGGCCGAAATAGGCAGTGCTAGCGCCATTAATAAACAAAACATGAATCCGTGTTTCATTGCTTCTCCCCACCGCCCTGATAGAGCGTCGTATATTTTTTCACTGGCAGGTTTTTCCAGGTTTCCATCTGCCCGTCAGGCCATGTCACCGTTACTTCTTTTACCGATTTGGACTTGCCTAAACCCGTCAATACTCGGGGGTCGTGAGATGAACAATAACTGCCGTCTGTCTTGGCCCTGCGCCAGAGGGGTTTGCCGTTTTCTGGCGTAATTTTCACCCGAGCGCCCTGCATGTCGCGCTTGAGTTTCTTGTTTAACAATCGCAATCCGATCCAGTTCTGATCAGCTCCAACACGATTCAATAATAAGCGCACCGGGCCGGATGTATTGGTAATGACAATGTCGGTATCGCCATCGTTGTCTATATCGCCAAAGGCAGCGCCTCTGCTGACATGACGTGCATTGGAAATTGCAGGGTCCTGAATTTCTTCAAATTTCTTGCCTTCAAGGTTTCGGAACAATTGATTCGGCTCCTGGAATACATCCCAGGTCTCTCTTCCGGACAGAACCCGTTGTTTACTGACTGCGCCATTTAGGGTGATTAGATCAAGCCAGCCATCGTTGTCCATGTCAAACCAGAAGGTTCCAAACGCAGTGTATCGGCGGGAGGCGACCGCCAACCCCTTTTCCACCGTTAAATCCTCGAAATACAGATCCCCGTCGTTAACATACAGGGTGTTGGTTTCGTCCATGAGATGTGTTACGAAAAGGTCGTCATCGCCATCTCCGTCAAAATCCCCTGCGGTCACGCCCATGCCTGCTTCAGCGGCGCCGACCCCATTCAAGGCTACGCCCGCCATGAGCGCTTCATCTACAAAATGGTCTTTCTTGTTTAGCCATAAGAGATTGGCTGCGCCGTCATTTGCAACATAGACATCCAGCCAGCCGTCTCCATTTAAGTCAGTAGTCACCACGCCAAGCCCCGGACCGAATGCGTTTCTGTTCTTTAACAGGCTGGTAGCGTCTTCAAACACGCCATTACCCTTATTCATGAGAAGGGTGTCTCTTTCAGGCGTGTAGGCGCCTGGTCCGCAATAATCTCGCGCACTACTGGGGGTGTAACATTTTGGTTCGTTTGCAGCATCGTAAATCGTATAGTTTGCGACGTAAATGTCCAGCCAACCGTCTCGATTAAAGTCGAAGAACGAAGCGCTGGTGCTCCATCTGGGGTCATCCGCATGATTTTGTTCTGTTACATCTTTAAAAGACCCATCGCCATTATTAATAAAAAGTTTATTGGAGCCCAGATTGGTGACATAAAGGTCGGGATATCCGTCATTATTGACATCGGCGCTAGCCACCCCCATACCATAACCCGTAGATACAATGCCAGAGGCCTCGGTCACGTCAGTAAACTTTAAATTGCCTGCTTTTGAATCGTTACGGAACAAGCGATCCCTGGGTTCACCTTTCCCCTTGAAAGGTGGGGTCGCGTCAGACAACTTTTTGCCAGGGCCTATGATATTGCTTTGAACCAGGTAGATATCTAAATCTCCATCTTGATCGAAATCAAGTAGCGCAGCGCCTGAACCCATGATTTCCGGTAGGTGAAAACCTCCAGACATACCATTGAAATGGTTGAAAACCAGTCCCGACTTTTGAGCGACATCTTCAAATATCGGCTCAGCAGGGATGGCTTTTAGTGAGCCTAAAAAAATAGAGACGATAAAAATAACAGGGTGTTTCATGACATATCCTAATCAGCAATAGGAAGACAAACCAGGCGAAGGACGAGTCTGCTCATTGAAGTGTCTAAGCATGCAATCAGACATTTCACGATGGCGTTTTGTCTTCTTGGGGCCAATGTTTGGGGGTTGTCCCCACAGAACACTCCTTAATGTATGACGCCGGTGGCGTGAATGCAAATGAAATCTTAAAGGGCGTCGGGTCTTGAATTCCCTGCGCCAGTCCCGTAAAAGTAGGGTGTATCGCAGAGCGGCGTTTATCATTCTGGCGATGTGGAAAAGGTAAACAGGTCATTCACGCTTACAGGTGAATTATTTTTTGCATTGGAGTCCTTTGTGGAAGATAACGAAGCAGGGTCTTTTTTGTCAAGATATTAACCAAAGACCGAATCTCCGAAAAAATAACAGAATAGGACCAGTACGCATCTCCGAATAAAATTTTGAACCTGTCTTTCCATATAGGAATCTGTAGAATAGATCAGCCCTTCGGACTGATTCCCAAAAATCCTTGGGGAACGGTTATGATAGAGGGGTGATGTTGTCGGCGTCAGGTTTTGTGCGCCGACTTGGGAGGCGGTTGTGGACACCTACAACATTTTTATTTTAACCAGCGAATGGGAAGACGATGGAGACAACCACGTCATAAGGTTTTATGGGCGCTCCGAAGATCTGGGGCCGGTCGAATTGGTGTTCGACGATACAAGGCCGTTGTTTTTTGTGGATCGAGAGGAATTGCTTCCGGCATTAGATGTGACCATGGAACGCAAGGAAGTCAAATTGAAGTCTATGGGCGGACGCCCTGTTGACGCGCTTTATTTTAATACCCAAAAAGACCTGAAACTGGCTGCAGATCGATTTCAAGCTACTGGCGTGCGGCATTATGAAGCGGATGTGCGCCCACCAGACAGGTTTCTGATGGAGCGATTTATAAACGGCATGGCCGTGGTGGCGGGTGATTACGAGCAAAATGGCAAATTGGCGACTTTCACAAACCCGAAGATCAAGGCGGGCCGATCAGCGCCAGCTCTTTCTATCGCATCCATTGATATTGAAACCGGTGTTTCCAGCGGGCAACTCTATTCCATTGCGGGTCATATTACAGGCCGTGGCGAAGAAGTGAAAAAAGTATTTATGCTGGCGGATCGAAAAGAGGAATTACCAGAACAGAACCTGACCTATCTTCCCAGCGAGAAATCCCTGCTAACTGCTTTTCTGGATTGGTTTGCTGAAGAAGACCCAGACATAATCATTGGCTGGCACGTGATTGGTTTCGACCTGATGTACCTGGACCGCAAGTGCAAGGATTTTGGCCTGGAACTGGCCCTTGCGCGAAGCAAACGGTCTATCCTGCTTACAGAGCGACCAGGCGCGGGTTATTTTGCGACCATCTCCGGCCGGGTCGTAATCGATGGCCCGCCTTCCATGCGAAACAACGGCTACAGCTTCCCAAATTACAAATTGGAAACAGTGGCTCAGGCTGTTCTTAAAACAGGAAAATTGATTGCTTCCGACCACAACAAGGTGGCGGAAATTGATCGTCAGTTTCGAGAAGATAAGGAGGCTTTGGCCCGCTACAATCTGGAAGACTGTGTCCTGGTTACCGACATTTATAATAAGCTGAACCTGATTCCAATGCTCATTCAACGCACGCGCTTCTCTGGCATGCTTCTGGATCAATTGGGTATTTCAAATGCGTCTTTCGACCACTACTACTTGCCAAAACTGCATCGCAAGGGCATGGTGGCTCCCAATCCCGAAGTCCGGGATCTCACCGTTTCCTCCTCTTGGGATTTGGAGCCAACGCCTGGGATTTATGAACATGTCGCCATTCTGGGCATGGCCCAAATGTACCCTTCTCTCATTCGAATTTTCAAGATCGAACCTCTCGCCCACCGTGTATCGGATGTGGACACAATTCAAGCGCCTGGCGGCTTCCGGTTTTCCAATTCGGAACACCTCTTGCCGCACCTTTTGGAAAGGCTCATGTTGCGTTGCTCTGAAGCTCAACAGAGTGGTGACGCGCTGGTAGAGAAAGCTACAACTATGCAGCTTCAAACCATTTGCAAAGTGCTGCACGCGAAAACCTGTCGATTCTTTGACCCTGAACTGTCAAGAGCTCTGCAAAATGTAGGGCAGTGGTTTGGTCGCGAGTCGAAGGGTTTCTTGGAGTCGAAGGGTTATAAGGTGATACGCACAGATGAAGACGCCATTTTCATTGAGCTGAAGCCCGAAGAGGCCTCCACGCCTGAAGCTTCCGCAAAGGCTCTGGCCAGCGGCTTGGAGTCATGGTGGGAGGAACGTTTAAAATCTGAGTTCGGCGTGGATTCCCATCTGGATATCCGCTTTTTGGACTATTACAAAAAATTCCTTCAACCTGAATTCAAAACCGGCGATGATAGCAAGAAGCGATATGCTGGTTTCCAATCATCTCTGGTAATGGTGGGGATGGAGCGTATCCTTTCCGATTGGACGGAGCTGTCCAGAGATTTTATGGAAGTTCTGCTGGGTCGTCTTTTCAGAGGCGAAGAACTGGAAACCTGGTTGTTGGAATACGTTAATCGTCTAAAAGGTGGGGCTTTGGACCACCAGCTAGTGTATCAGAAACGCATAAAAAAGGATGTCGCTGACTATGCCAAGAATGCGCCGCCCCACATTCGAGCGGCCCGAATGTTGGAAAAGCCGGGTAGGCAAATCAGCTATGTCTGGACAAAACGAGGTCCCGTTCCGGAGGAGCTGGAACATGCAGACATCGACTATGAGCACTATATTCAAAAGCAGATACAACCTGTGGCCGATGCGGCGTTGACCCTGTTAGGCAAAAGCTTTAAGTCGATAACTGAACCGGAACAAATCTCATTGTTCTAAGAAGCCCCTATAATGTGAGCGCGCCGCAGGCTGGTCAGGCCTACGGCGCAAAATAATGTCGGTAACACCAAATATTGCTAGCATTTTTTGTTGACGACCAGGGCCTCCCTTGCTTTTTCTGTATGTGCGATGAACTATCGGAAACGATCCATCGTCATGGTATTGATAAAGCAAGGTCGGCGCCAGGATGCCTATTCTGTTTGCCCCTCAGCTAAAGCACTCTATAATGGTAGCTTATGCTCTCGGTCCAATTGAGAAATGTTCTTGGGTTGCTGATCGCATTTGATCATTGGCAACATATAACCACCTCTGATGATCATATTTGACCGTCTCAGGCTGGATTCTCTTTCATGTCTAGAATAATGTCCAATTCATCGGGCGGAACCTGGTAGCCCTTTGCGCAGAAGGAGCAGTTGATAGTGACAACTTTGTTGTCTTTTCTCAAATCTTTCAGGTCTGTAATCGGCAAGGTTGATATTACCTGG
>JBNKOV010000086.1:0-12412 GCA_050294955.1 Holophagae bacterium | reverse complement strand
GACTTCACGAAGCGCTTGAAGTTCTCCTTTGCGGTGCGATAAATGGGGCCGGATCTTACCTTGGAAAAATACTTGCGCAGCGCGCCAACGGTAGGCCCAATGCCGTGTTCGTTGTCGTTGAGAATAATGGTAAGGGGCAGTTGATCCAGGGTGCCGCCGTGGTTGAGGGCTTCAAGGGCCACGCCTTCTTGAATGCCGCCGTCGCCGATCAGGGCCACCACTCGGGCCTTGTCTTTATTGCCGCTGTTTTGCAAACCGGCCGCCAAACCGATGGCCGTGGTGATGCTGGTGCCGCCATGGCCGGTTTTAACCCGGTCGTAGGGCGATTCCTTGGGGTCGGGGAACCCGGAAATTCCGTCCCGCTGGCGGATAGAGTACATCTCGTTGCGGCGCCCGGTAATAATCTTGTGGGGATAACATTGGTGGCCCACGTCCATGATCAGGTGGTCACGGTCCTTGAACTCAAACAAATAATGAAGGGCCAGGGTCAGCTCAACAACGCCCAGGCCGGAACCGATGTGGCCCCCGGTAATGTCAGTAAAATCCCTGATGAATTGTCGAATTTCGCTTGCAAGGGGCTCAAGCTCATCGGAACTCAACTTCTTTAAATCTTCAGGACAGTGAATCTGGTCGAGAATGGTGCTCATTTTGACAATACATACTCCGCAAATGCTCCGTCGCCCAGTTTTATGTTAAACATGTTAGGGCGAAAGAACAAGCTTAATCCTTAGTGTATACGATCCTTTTGACGCATTGCGTCCAGGTTTTACGCACTATTTGCGCATATAGGGGCTAATTCTTGACGAATCAGTCCTCTTCCAGCTTCAGCTCATCTTCACTTTCAGACAGCTCGGACAGGGCCGTTTCCAGGTGTTGACGGGTCAGGTGCAGCCGGTTTTTCCAACTCTGGCTTACCAGACGGTGGGCGTCATATTCCTTTTGAAGCTTCTCAAGCCGTTCCTCAAGCTGGCGAAAATGGCTGAGTTCCAGTTCCAGCTTGGAGATCTCATCGCGAGCGTTAAGGCTCAGGCGTTTCTCGTCTTCCAATTGCTGCTGGTGCTGTTTTCTGAGATCCTGAACGGCCTTCTCATGATCCCTGCTGATGTTGTCCACATGGGTGTTCAAGCTAGACAGTTTACCGAGAGCCTCTTCTTTGCCCTCTCTCTCTTTCTGAACATTGCGCGACATTTTCTCAACATCGTGTTCCAGTTCGGCAATTCGCTCATTGGCCTTTTCCTGGGCCAACCGGGTGCTCTTGGCAGACTCGTTAACCTTTTCTTCCATGCGAGACAAATCACTCTGCAAGTTAGATTTATCTTCCTCAAGGTTTTCGATCCGCTTGTTCAGATTGGCCTGAAGGCGGGTGTGATCTTCTACGAGGCGAGTCTTTTCAAGCTGGGTTTCCTCGCGGAGCTGCTCCATTTCGGCGTTGTGTTCCTTGATGGCTTTATCCAGGACCTGTTTGCTGGTTTGCTCCTGGGAACCCAGCTTCTTCTCCAAAGACTGAATGGTGTCTGCCTGCTCGTAGCATTTGGACTCCAGCTTCTTCAGGGACTCATTGAGCTGAGACTTCTCGCCATGCCAGGTCTCTTGGAGGCTGGCCTTCTCCTGATTCAGGATGGAGAGAGCAATATCGTGATCGGTCTTGGTCTGCTTGAGAAGGGTGTTCAACGCCTCTATTTTCAGATTCATTTCCGATTTCTGGTTTTGATGGTGCTCGTCGTCGGCCTTAAGCTGAGCCTGGGTTTCCTTGTACTTTTCGCGCAGGGCGTTATGTTCTTTTCGGGCGGAATCCAGCTCGTGGCGCAGGGCTTCCGCATCTTCTCGATGCTGGCGAAGATCTTCCGTCATGCCAGAAACCTGGCCATGGAAATCCTGGTTTTCCCGACGCAGGGATTTCAGCTCGGCGTCGGTGTCACGGTGGGTGTTCTCCAGGTCTTGGAGATTGTTCCGCACCTCGGCGAGCTGCTTGGTCAGGCTCTTGATCTCATCGTCTTTGACATCGGTCGTGTTCTTCAATTTCTGCAGGAGCTGGTTGCGCTCTTCCTCCAGCTCGCGGGCACGGGAGAGCAGGCCTTCCAGCTCGTTGTTTTTGGTCTTGACCGAGGTCTCCAGGTCTGATCTTTGGCGTTTCTCCCGCTCAAGCTCCCGGCTGAGCTTTTCCAGATCCTCTTCCATCTGTGCGGATTGCCGTCGGTTCTCCTGGGTGTCGGTGTCTTGACGGGCCTCCATTTTCAGGATTTGATCTTGCTTGGCCTTTAGCTGATCGTCCCGATCATGGATCTCGGACTTTTGCCGCGCCAGCTGTTGCTGGGCCTGCTCAAACTCCAGGCGAAACCGGTCTCGCTCATCGCGAACCCGCTCAAGATTGCCCTGCTCTTCTCTTAAATTCTTTTCTGTAACCTGAAGCTTGTCTCTTTCTTCATTAAACTTCTTGGTGGCAAGATTACAGGCGTCCCTGGCGTCCTCATGAGCGCTCTTTTCAGCATCCAGGTCAGTTTCTGTTTGGTTTAAAAGGCTTTCGACCTCGGACACCCGGTTCTGCAGAGACTGAACCTGTTCCTGCATTTTGCGGATATTGTCCTTGTCTACTTCTTCTTCCACCGACTGAGCGTCGTTGCGGCGCCTGGCTTCCTTCATCTCCACTTTGAGACGGTTCAGGGTAGATTCCGAGTTGTCCAGCTCGTTGCGGGAATCTTCAAGCTCCCGCTTCAGCCGGGCCACCTCACGATCTGTTTTACGCCGTTCGGCCAGCTCCGCCTCCAGAGCCTTTTCTCTTTTTTCCGCAGCATGTTCCAGTTCGGTAATTTTACTGAGCAATTCGTCGGGGTCTGCGTTCTCGTGCTCTTTCATGTCTTCAAGCAATTTTTCTCGCACGCGCAGTTGGTCCCGAGTTTCCTTTAAAGCGTTTTCCGTTTTCTGGGCTTGAGACATAAAGGCCTGAAATGCGCTGACCTCTTTCCTCAGGTACTCCAGCTCCCGCTCTTGGCTTTTAACCTGTTCTTCCAGTTCCTCACGGGAGGCGTTTGCAAGGTCGTCGTTGCTTGATGAGGGATTTGAATGTGGGGCGTCTACTTCGGGGCGGCCATTCACCCAGTCGTTCAATTGCACGTCTTCTATGGGCTTCTGGAAGCCTTTAAAATCGTGATCTGCGCCCAGTAGCGCGGACACTTCCTGCAATAAGACCTCGTCGGCAATGGGCTTCTTCAAATAGGAATCGGCCCGATAATCGAACTTCTTGCGGTGATTGTCGAAATCAGATGTCTTCGCTTTTGAAGATGTTATGATAATATGCGCCTGCTTGCCAGCCTGTGAGGCCCGTAGCTTTTTACACAGCATGTAGCCGCTGGTGTCGGGAAGTTCTACGCACAGAATGATCAGGTCCGGACTGAGTTGGACTGTGAGGTCCTGGCCCTTGGAGCCTGTTTCAGCCTGGCTGATGACTACCGGCAGCGAACTCAATAAATGTTCGGCCCCGCGGCAAAAGGATGTGTCGTTGTCTATGATCAAAATGCTTTTACTCAAGTAACCCACCTCAACATGGTCTCCCCATTTTAGGGATTTCTGGTGTCCAGGGATAGACGTTTTTCCAATTATTTATACTCGCTCGGCCGGTTTGTCTGGATTCCCCTTCCCCTATGGCCTGTCGTCACGAAGGCGGCGTCCTGTAATAACCTGACTCCAGTGCTGATGCTTTATACGTGACGATCCTTTCCTGGGATTCCATTCTTCCGCAGATTGACCATCACTTGAATATTCGCAACTTTTTCACGATGAACACCGGGGAAGTGGTATGATTCTAAAGCGCCTTACGGCCAATCAAGTTGAGACGGGCAAGACGGCTGCGCATTTTTTATAGGATGAGTTTTGCACTCTGAAACAAGGGGCGACAAAATGACCAACAGCAAAGGCGTGTACCAGCAAAAACTGCAGTCGCTCCAGCAGGAATACCAGCGAATGCTGCCGATCCGTCTTGAGGAAATAAGCAAGGCTTGGGCGCAGGCTGTAGAAACCAATGGCGGCGAGGAGCCGCTTTCCGAATTTTACAGGCTGGTTCACAGTCTGGCCGGGTCTGGAACTACTTTTGGTTATACGGCGCTCAGCGAAGCGGCAAAGAAGATGGAGAGCCCAATTCGCGAGGTTCGGGACGGGGGCATCCCCTTCGATGAAACGACCCAGGAGAAGCTATTTGGTTTATTGAACGCCCTAAAAGGGGCCGCGGAAAAACCGGACGGCGGCGGCGTTGCCTTCTCGCCACCGGCGCCGAAACGCCACAAGGAGCATGCCGCTGGTTCTTATGACCTGTTCTGGCTTGGCGAGGATGCTTCGGGCGCAGAAAATATCAAGACCCAATTGCAGCAATACGGATTTCATATTCAAATCTTCAGCAATGCGGCTGACCTCATCACCCGTTTAAACAGTGAGAAGCCCAAGGCCCTGGCGCTTGATTTTTACGATTCTCATGGGGTCTTTGTGGGACTTGAGAAGATGACGGTCATGTTGCAGCAGGTTCGGCCCAAACTGCCCTTCATCTGTATCTGCCCCCGGGGAGATGGCCTGAATGTCTGGCAAACCGCCTTCCGTTTCGGCTCCTTGAATTGTTTTGCGAAGCCCTTGGATTTTCAAGATCTTTTGGACAGAGTCAACGACATAACCGAGAACAGGAAGGAAACGCCGTACCGGCTCTTCATTATTGATGATGATGAAAAACTGGTGGATCACATGACCACGATCCTGGCAAAAACCGGGATGGTGATTGAGTCGGCCACGGACTCCAGTAAGGCCCTTGAGCCGCTTATCCAATTCGAGCCCGATCTCATCCTCATGGACCTGTATATGCCCCAGGTTTCGGGCCTGGACCTTTCCCGCATCATCCGCCAGGACACGCGCTTTTTAAGCGTGCCCATCGTCTATCTCAGTCGTGAGACGGAAGTTAACAAACAACTGGAGGCTCTGAACACGGGCGCCGACGATTTCATTCTAAAGCCGGTTAAGTACAAATTCCTTTATTATTCCCTGTCCTCTCGCATTAAGAGAGCCCGAATGTTGCGGGCTTATCTCACTCGCGACAGCCTCACCGGTTTGCCCAATCACAGTGAATTCCAGAAAGAGCTGGCCCATTATGGGGAAAAGGCCAAAGTAGAAGGCGCGCCTTTTGTGCTGGCCCTCATTGATTTAGACGATTTCAAGGCGGTCAATGAGCGGTACTCCCATCAGGAGGGGGACCGCATGCTGAAGGCCCTATCCGTGCTCTTGAAGAAACGATTGAGCCCCTTTGCGACGGTAGGTCGTTATGGCGGCGAGGAATCCGCCATTATTTTTCACGATATGTCCATTGACCGGGCCTGGCAAATCCTTGAGCAGACCCGAGAGGCCTTCTCCAATATCAAGCATCATTCCGGCGCGGGTCCATTTTGCGCAACCTTTAGCGGCGGTTGTGCTTCGTGGCCGGATTACGACGATATCACCGATCTCACGGAAGCGGCGGACCGCGCGTTGGGCAATGCCAAGTTTAATGGCAAGAACCAGATTTTGAAGGCGTCCAGCCTTCCAAAAAAGGCCGAACAAGGCTCAATCGGCTCTCCAGCCGACGACCTTATATTCATGGACGAGGGCGACGATTTCGAGATTTTGGACACAGGCGCCGCAAGCGATGCGCCCACGGTTTCCATGCCGGTTCCCAAATTGCCCGGCAATCCTGAGGCCGATCTCGAAAAAACTGAGGCCAACAAACCCCTGGTTGTGGTGGTGGACGACGACTCCCAAATCCTGCAACATATCTCCACCGTACTGGTTGAAAAGGGGTTTGCTGTAAATCAGGCCGACACCGGGGACCAGGGATTTGAGATCATCAAAAAACAAAAGCCTCTCTTGGTGTTGATCGACCTGTTGCTCTTCCCCGGAATCCACGGGTTTGAGTTATGCCAGATGATTAGAAAGACGCCGGGTCTTGAAGGCACTAAAATTATTCTGATGACCGCTGTTTACAAGGATTATCGCTACCGACTTGAGGGCAAGGAGGCGGGGGCCAACGACTTCATAGAAAAGCCCATAAATTATCCCGTGCTCTTCGAGAAAATTCGTCGGCTCTGCCCGGACGTCAAGCTCTAAACCCGGCGTCCATGCCCGCTTCGTCATTAATTTGTCAGGATGCGGTCGGGATCTCTTGCCGGGGCTGTCGCAAAATGATATGATGGCCTTTTGGCCGACTGTCCTTGCAGTCGCCGGCGTGTTGAAAGACAAGAAGCGCGCCAGTTAAGCATCGCGATCCAGGCAGAAGAGCCGTTTCACGACAAACAGGCTTTTCATTCAAATAAAACGGGCGCTCAGCGCTCTCAAATAATAGGAATCAGTGTGGGGAGTTATGGAACCGTACGCTTTCAAGCAGCGGCATATCATTGATACTGCCGATTTGACCACAGAAGAAATACTGCACCTCATCGAGGTTTGCGACCGAATCCAAGCCATGGGCTCGGATGCGCTGGACCTCTGTAGAGGAAAAATTCTCGGAACGCTGTTCTGGGAACCGTCTACCCGTACCCGACTTAGCTTTGAAGCGGCCATGTTCCGTTTGGGCGGCAATGTTCTCGGATTTTCGGAGGCGGGTTCCACATCCGTGTCCAAAGGCGAGACCCTGGCCGACACCATCAAGACCATTGCAATCTATACCGACGTTATCGCCATGCGACACCCGATGGAAGGTTCGGCTCTTGCGGCCAGCCAGTACAGCAACGTTCCCGTAATCAACGGCGGCGACGGCGCACATCTACATCCCACTCAGACCCTGGGCGACATCTACACCCTAGTGAAAGAGAAGAAGAAATTAGAGGGACTGAAGGTTGGATTCCTGGGCGATCTGCTCTTTGGGAGAACCGTTCACACCCTGGTCCGTCTCCTCGCCCGATTCGGCGTTGAGCTTCATTTCTTCGCGCCGGAAGGCCTCAACATTCCAGAATACGTCCGAACCTCGCTCAAGGATCAGGGCGCTACCTTCACGGAACACGGCGAATTGAATGTGGCCATGGCCGAGTTGGACTCGCTCTACGTAACCCGATTGCAGAAGGAGCGCTTCTTCAGCGAAGAGGAATATCTGCGTAAGCGCAACAGTTACACCATCAACAAGGAAATTTTGAAGAAAGCCAAGGACGACATTCTCATCCTGCATCCGCTGCCCAGAAACGAGGAAATCCACCCTGAGGTGGACAGCCTGCCCAACGCGGGCTACTTCCGCCAGGCCGAATACGGCCTGCAAATGAGAATGGCCTTGATATCTCTGTGCCTGGGGGTGTTTGAATGAGAATTGAGCGAATCCACAATGGCATTGTGATGGACCACATCACGGCGGGCATGGGCATGGAAATTCTAAAGCTCTTCCCGCCCGAGTTGCTGAAAACCAAGATCGACTACGCCTCTTATGTAGACAGCAACCGCCTGGGTAAAAAGGACATCATCAAGATCGAAAATCTGGATGTGGACCCCAAGACCTTAATGAAGATGACCCTGCTCTCGCCCGACATCACCATCTCCACCATTAGAGAGGGTCAGGTGGCCGAAAAAGAGGAGCCCACCGTGCCGCCTGAAGTGGAAGGCGTGTTGACCTGCACCAACCCCAAGTGCATTACCTTAAAAGAGCCTTACCTCGTCAGCCGGTTCCGGGTGAAGTGGGAAGAAGGCAATTTCAAGCAGCAATGTCAATATTGCGAGCATATATCATAGATTTGCTCTAAACTTGATCTCCATGGCCGGTTGGGCCACCAACCGGACCGTGGACTGTTGAAGAGCTGTCCATTTGAGGCGTTCGTCCAAGGGCTCCGGCCCCCAGGTCCTGATTGGGGGACGCCACATTATTTTTGAGGAGCATTGAACATGACAGATAAAAAAATAGGCGTGATTGGCGCCGGCACCATGGGCAACGGCATCGCCCATGTTTTTGCTCAAAGCGGTTTCGACGTAATCCTTCAGGACATTGCCCCCGAGTACGTAGAGCGCGGTCTTGCAACCATCTCCAAGAACCTGGATCGCGGTGTTAAAAAAGGGCGATTAACCGAGGAAGAAAAAACTCAAATTCTTGGCCGCATCAAGGGAACCTCCAATTTGGACGACCTGGCGGATCGGGATCTGGTGGTGGAAGCCATCGTCGAGAAGTTTGAGGTTAAAGCCGATCTTTTCAAGAAGTTGGACGCCATGCTGGGCGATCAGGCGATTATCGCTTCCAATACCTCTTCCATTTCCATCACCAAGCTGGCGGCGGTCACCAGTCGCGCCGACCGCTTCATTGGCATGCATTTCATGAACCCGGTTCCCGTGATGGAGCTGGTTGAGATCATTCGCGGCATTGCCACCAGCGATGAGACTTACAGCGTTGTGGAAGGGCTGACTCGCGACCTGAACAAAACGCCCGTTGAGGTGAACGACTATCCGGGTTTCATTTCCAACAGAATTCTGTTGCCCATGATCAACGAGGCCATTTTTGCGCTTTACGAAGGGGTAGCAACCGCCGAGTCCATCGACAGCATCATGAAGCTGGGCATGAACCATCCCATGGGTCCGCTGACCCTGGCCGACTTTATCGGGCTGGACACCTGTCTCTTCATTATGAGAGTGCTCCACGACGGATTGGGCGACGACAAATACCGTCCCTGTCCTCTGTTGGTGAAAATGGTGGATGCGGGTTACCTGGGTCGAAAATCGGGCAAGGGTTTTTACGACTACGGTAAATAACGGGCCATGCGTCTGGTCCCGCAACCGGTTTTTATTGGGGAATCAGACGCGTGTTTCCATTTCCTGAAGTGGCCCGAACCCCATCCAAAGCAACAGGTTTTATGGCCAACCCATCCTTGGGACGCGGCTGATAACGGGCGTTTTGACGGGGGCCTCGCTCATTTTTACATTCAATGATCGCGCATGGATGTAACGGGAATTCAGGGATTTGTCAAGGGTGTGGGTCCTCTGGGCAGGTCAAACGCTTGGGAGAGGCCAAATTCGGTATTTGCAGCTTGAACCCTTCTGTGGTTATAATAGCTCTTTCGTCTGGGCGTTTGCTCGGGTTCAAGTTGGTGAGGAGTAGGTTAAAGTGATAAAATTACTGCGCAAAAACGATCTGGCTCGCGATATCATTATTTTTCTGGTATGTGCAGCCATGGCCGCATATGTATTGGTTGGCATGGGCTCTGGTTCCAGTGTCACCGCGCCAGAGAATACAATTACCAAGGTGGGCGACACCAAGATTCGCAACCTTGACGCCACAATGGCGACACGGAGATACCGCAACTATTTCAACGAAAACACCGGTTGGAGCGGCGTTGCAGGTCTCATTTTGGATCAGTCCATTCTTTTAAACGATGCAAGGAACATGGGTCTTGCCGTTTCCGACAGCGAGCTTCGCGATTTTGTCATCGCCAATCGCACCATGGCCGACGGCACTTTTTTGGATGAAGACCAGTGGAGCGACACCGTTTACCGTTCTTGGGGCATGCAGGTTGGCTCTTTTGAAGAATACATCCGCAACAATTGGCTGATGACCGATAAGTTCCGCCAACTGCTGATGAGCGCCGCCTATGTTTCCGAGGAAGACATTGTTGAGCGTTTCTCCGAAAACAACCGCAAGGTTGAGTTGGAAATGATGGTTCTCAACACCTACGATGTTCGAAATGAAATCGACATGGGCGACGACGCCAAGGTAGAGGCCTTCTACAATAAGAATAAAGATAAGTTCGTGACTGGCGATCAGCGTAAAATTCAGTTCGTAGTTTTCCCTGTGAACGACTACCTGAAAGACCAGCAGGTCAGCGACGAAGCTATTCGCAACTACTACGATCAGAACATTGAGCGCTACCGCATTCAAGAGGAAGTACAAGCGCGCCACGTTCTCATTAAAACCGATAAGCGTTCTGACGAAGAAGCGCTTGCGCTGATTAATAAGGTAAAGGCCGAGATCGACGGCGGTCTTGATTTCGCTGAAGCTGCAACCAAATATTCAGAAGACGAGGGCAGCAAGACCAGAGGCGGCGATTTGGGCAAGTTCCAGCGTGGCCGCATGGTCCCTCCTTTTGAACAGGCCGCGTTCTCCATGGAAGTGGGTCAGATTTCCGAGCCGATTAAGACTCAGTTCGGTTACCACATTATTAAAAAGGAAGATCACACCCAGGAGCGTCTGAGAACTTTTGACGAAGTGAAGGCAGCCATCAAGAGCACCATTTCCCGCGATATGGCGACAGCTCAGGCTAATTCACTGGCTGCCGATTTCCGCCAGATGATTACAGACGGCGCTGAGTTCTCTGAAGCGGCTCAGAAAAACTCCTATACGGTTCACGAGTCCACCCCTTTCGATAACGACAACCGCTCTCATCTCGGCGAGGTTCTGAAAGCCAACGCCCAGGTTCGTCTGGCCGTTTTCAGACTCACTGAGTTGAATGAGGTCACCCCCGTGATTAACGCAGGTCCTCAGACTGTTGTCGCTAAATGGGTCGAGGAAGTGGAGCCCCGCAACCTGGATATCTCCAACGCCGACGACAAAGCGCGCATCAAGAGTCTGGCCGAGAACATTGCGGCCAGCACTTTTATCGAAAACATTTTCGACGAGATTAAAGCCGCAGCGGCCAAAGATCCTGCAAAGAGCTTTAAAGATCTGGAAGGCGGCAAGCGCGACTTCATTAAAGACAACCACTTCCGCGATTCCGGCATGGTTACCGCCAACACCATTCCCTGGGAGCTTCGTCGGGATGACTTCGATTTCGACAAAGACATCTACGCCCTGAATGTAGGCGATTTCATTGAGGGTTACACATCCTCCAGCGACACTCGCTTTGTCCTGGCTCGATTGAAGTCGAAAGAAGAGCCCGACATGAGCAAGCTGGAAGACGAGCGTTTTGAGATTGCAGAGCGCCTTCGTCTGGAAAGCGGTTCTGAAATCATGGCCAACTACCTCTACGCCAGAAGGGAAGAAATCGACCCCGAAGGCATTAAGGAAGCCGAGCTTACGGTAGCTCTGGGCAGAAGACGTTAAGCGTTTCCTACCCCGCCAACTTAACGGAAAAGGCCGCCATCTGGCGGCCTTTTCTAATTTTAGGATCACCGCAGCTCAGCCGCAGACCCTTGCTTTGAAGCGGGGCGGGCGGTTAGAATGATTGGGGAGGCTCTATGAAAAAACCAGAAAATGTCGGTCCCATGTCTTTAGAAGATCAGGCGTTCCTCAAGGAGCTGGGCATTTCCGGCCTGTCCCACGGAGCCGAATTCCTGCTGCGCCAACAACAGGCCGGACGAGACGATATGGCAAGAGTCGAAAAGCGAGCGGACGGGCTCATGAGCCTGGAATTAAACGAGCACGCCCTGAAACAGCTAAGCATTGAAACCAACGATTCCCTTGAAGAGCTGCGGGAGAACATGCGCCTGTTCCGGGACATGGACAAGCTGAAAAAAGATCCACCCGCCCATGAGTCCTGATTCACGGTTGAAAGTACGCATTAAAAGGTTTCTTCCGTAGAAAGCGCGTTATAATAGAGGCCCCTGCATTTTCATCAATGCTGCACAGGAGCTTTCATGGAAACACGTTTTATTTTAAACAATCGCGACATCGTGACGCATCAGCCGCCGGGCACGCCCCTGCTCGACTTTATCCGGGTTCACAGCCGGTTGACGGGAACCAAGATCGGTTGTCGCGAAGGGGATTGCGGCGCATGCGCCATCCTGGTGGGACATCGCAACCCAAATGGCGAAATGCAATACCAAAGCATGACCTCCTGCTTGATGCCCCTCTGTAATGCCGCAGGCAAGCATATTGTAACCGTTGAAGGGCTGAACCTGGCATCCCTGAGCCCGGTCCAAAGCGCCATTGTGCAGGAAGGCGCCACCCAATGCGGTTTTTGCACCCCTGGATTTGTGGTCTCCCTCACTGGTTTTTGCATTACAGAGCCCAACCCCTCGCCGCAATCGGCCATTGCCGCCATGGATGGCAATATCTGCCGCTGCACCGGGTATAAATCCCTGGAACGAGCCGGTGGACGCATCGCACGGCTCCTGGCGGACAAGGATCATTCTAAACCTGTCTCCTGGCTGGTTAAGAAGGGCTTCCTGCCTCAGTATTTTCAAACCATCCCCCAACGTCTGGCGGACATGGAAACCAACGCGCCATCTCCAACTGGCGTTTTCGTAGGCGGCGGGACCGACCTTTTCGTTCAGAAGCCGGAAGCCATGGCCCGGGCATCGGTGCTCCCGCTGCTTGATCGCCAGGACCTGAAAGGCATCCGCGAAGAGGGCGACCGGATTTGGGTTGGCGCAGCATCCACTGCTTCAGACCTTAGAAACTCGGCCCTTATGAACCAATGCTTCCCAGCAATGCAAGCCCATATGAAATTGGTCTCTTCCACACCCATCCGCAACATGGGCTCCGTGGCGGGCAACTTCGTAAACGCCT
>JBNKOV010000085.1:0-12432 GCA_050294955.1 Holophagae bacterium | reverse complement strand
GCGGAAGACGAACAGCGCGACCCCCGACAGGCAGAAGAACACGGTGTCCGCCTGGGCGGTGAGCTCCAGCAGCTCCCCCAACCCCTCGGCGACGAAGAAGTGGGCGATCCCGGCGGCTCCCCCTAATTCCCTGCATGCCATCTATCTGCGATTCATGGCGACAAACAACCGTTGTTTTGCTACATTCCACTCTCTTTTAACGGTAGCCAATGAAATATCGAGCACTTTGGCGATTTCCTCATAATTCATGCCCATAAAGATCCGCAACTCGACAATTCTGCCCAGCCTGGGAAAGCGAGTCTCCAGTTTTACCAACGCTTTTTCCACGGCAATCAGGGTGGGAAGATCGGGTTGCGGCGTTTCTTCTTTGGCGGTCCACTCTTCAAGGGACACATCCAACCCAGCGCCACGTTTCTGTGCGAGCCGGGTTCGGGCGCAGTCCACGAGAATGCGGCGCATCATCTGGGCGGCCATTCTGAAAAAGTGTTCCCTATTCCGGAAACTGAGGCGCTTTCCACCTTCCAGGCGAAGGTAAATCTCATTAACTACAGCAGTTGCCTGCAACATGTTTTCGCCGGGTTCATCTTTGAAATAGTGATGCGCCAATAACCGGAGTTGGTCGTAGGCTAAATGGAAGACCTTGCCCAATGCATTTTCATCACCGCCACCCCACTCGTTTAAAAGGGTAGTAATCTCCCCATCGAATTTGATTTCTTTTTCAAATGACATATTCCCACCGCTGCCCCAATGGGATTTATTGTAATACAAGTGGTTCCAACAACAAAGAACCAGAGCGCTAATTATTGGCGACGACCGCCATCTCCTGCTTAAAACACAGCGTTAATTATTTGATATAAATAAGTTTGGCTAAATGGACTCCCATAAAGTCTTTCAATTGGTTTTCCAGGCGGCATGCTGCTTGATGCGCTTGAGAAAAAGACGACCAGAAGATCAAGATTATACTGACATTACCACCAAATTGTTGTATTCTTGGTGTTGTGACTGCTTGCAGCCGTTCGATTCGAACAAACCGCAATAATTTTAGACTGCAGAAGCCAGCGCAAATATTGATAGAGAGACCGAGGGAAACTCCAGGATTAGCGAACAAGCGGAGGCAACCCATGGTTGCAAAATAAAGAACCGGGATCGTTGCTTTGGTTCTTTTTGGAGGAATGCGAATGAAAGTGATTAATTCCATTGTTCCCAACACAATCCAGGTAGACGGCGACATCCTGCTTTGGGATCTCATCAACACCATCTTGGACAGTGAACAGGATATGGCCCCGGTGGTGAAGGACGGGAAGCTGGAAGGCCTGGTGAGCATTCACGATATTTTGGGGAAAGTGGTTCCCAATTATGTGAGGATGGATGAGAAGCTGATGGACGTGATGCACGAGGGTTATTTTGAAGAGCGATTCAGAAAAATCGCCCATCTCACCGCCAGAGATCTCATGGTCAGAAACCCGGACCTGGTGCGCCCCGACGACGCGGTGATTCGCGCCGTGGCAAAGTTTGTCAGCCACAACCGGAAAACGTTGCCCGTGGTCGAGCACGACGGTCGATTTGTGGGTTTGATCACGAGAAAGAGCGTATTGAGGCGCCTTGACGCCAAGGTAAAAGACCTCATTGGAGGCGAATTATGAGCCCCGAAATGCATCATTCCATGGCGACAACCCCTACCATGTATTGGGTTGCCGCCAGCATTTTTGCGCTGAGTTATATCCTGATCATGTCGGAAAAAGTTCACAAAACGAAGGTGGCCCTGATGGGGGCGGGCCTGATGATGGTCTTTGGGGTGCTCACCCAGACCGAGGCCTTCCATTCCACGGTTTTCGGCATAGACTACAATGTCATTTTCCTTTTAATCGCCATGATGATCATGGTGAATATCATGGGCGAGTCGGGTATTTTTGAGTGGATGGCCATTGTTTTCGCCAAGCTCGGTCAGGGTCGGCCACTGAGGATCATGTTGATTTTTGTGGTGTTTACGGCGGTCAGTTCCGCCTTTTTGGACAACGTGACCACAGTCATCCTACTAGCTCCGGTAACCCTCTTAATCGCAGACGAATTGGAAATAGATCCGGTCCCGTTTCTGCTGGTTGAGGCCATGGCCTCCAATATTGGCGGCGCCGCAACACTCATCGGCGATCCACCCAACCTGCTGATTGCGTCTCGGGCGAAGCTTGGTTTTATGGACTTCTTGTCCCATCTTGCCCCGGCGGTGTTGGTGATGATGGCCAGCTTCATTTTGATTATCTGGATCATGTTCCGCAAGAAGTTAACCGTGGCCGAGTCCATGAGGGTACGGGTCATGGGCATGAACGAGAAGCGTTTGATCAAGGACCGGGGCCTCGCCACCCGATCATTGATTGTTCTGGGGCTCACCATCCTGGGCTTCACCCTTCACGGTGCGCTCCATTTGGAACCGGCCACCATCGCACTATTCGGCGCGGCCATTCTCTTATTAATTTCTAAAAAGGATCCCCACCCCATTTTTGCCTCGGTGGAATGGACTACTATCTTCTTCTTTATCGGGCTCTTCATCATCGTGGGCGGCGTGGTGAAAGTTGGCCTTGTTGGGGATCTGAGTTCAGTCATGATTAAAGCCACCAACCCGGCTAAGGACGACATGGCCCTCACCGCCATGGTCATGCTCTGGTTTTCGGGAATTGCCTCCGCTGTTGTTGACAACATACCCTTCGTAGCCACCATGGCCCCTCTGGTCCTGGACATGGCCAACACCCTGTTCCATGAAGGAACTCAAACCGCAGGCGCTCTGCCTATAGAAACACTCCACAGTCCCGCTCTCATGCCTGTCTGGTGGTCTCTTGCACTGGGATCCTGTCTCGGCGGCAACGGATCGCCCATCGGCGCATCCGCCAACGTGATGGTTATCGGGTTGGCTGAGAAATCGGGATACAAAATTTCTTTTGGCAGATTTCTACTTTATGGAGCGCCAACAACCGCCTTAACCCTCATCATAGCAAGCATCTATGTGTGGATACGCTATTTTGTTTTTAATTGATTCCTAATTTTTACAAAAAAAAATGAGCTACTTTCCCCCTCGTTTTCGGTTTTGTAGATTAGGAGCGGTTGATTGGCGAGCCAATAACTTGCCTGATATAACTACGGGCTCGGAGGAAAAATGAAAATCGATGCTTACGACTTGAAAATCAATAGTTTTGTCACCAGCTTTCCGCAGAAGGCCATGAGCAACAAAATGGTGTCCACCAAATGCGCATCGGGGTTCTGCCAAACCCTGGGCGATCCATCGTGCAACACCTACGCCGTCTGCATGGATCGCATTTGATCCAATGAAATATGTGGGGTGCTGAAAGCCGATGGGAACGGTTTTCATCATCCATGAACCACAAAAGAGCACAATCAAACAAACGCGCCCGTACAGAGAGGTTGGGAACTGGAGACTCCACACTTCTGGACTGCGGGCGTTTCGCATTCTATCAACCCATTTGTTACCAACACCGCCATTTTAACGAATCTGCACAAAATTTGCTTCAAATCCGAAATAGAGGATTTTCTTTTCCTCCAATAATAGGGTACTATTTTGAGGAAACAGGATTGAGCGAGGCGCCCATTTTGAGTTTGTCCCAGGATACCTTGAATGTTTTGATGTTAATTGGCCAGCAGGGTCCCATTTCTCGGGCTGGCATCGCCAGGCAACTGGATTTCACAGCCAGCAGGGTAACCCGCCTTACCGAGACGCTTCTTTCAGTAGGATTAGCCCACGAAACAGGGTTTGAGAAATCGACCGGCGGCAGGCGAGGCTGTCTCCTAGCCTTGAGCGAGGACACCCATATTCTGTGCGGCGTTCGCATCTCCATAGCCGCCCGAATAGACGTCGTCCTCATGGACCTACGCGCCAATATCCTGGCGATGGAAGTGTTTCAGGCCAACCCGGAAGCCGAACCGGAAGACATTGTAAAACAGATAAAGGATGCTTTGGCCAAATGTCTTCTCCAGGGTGAAGACCTTTCCAGCCGTTTAATTGCAGTTGGCCTGGGTGTTTCTGGGCTGGTGGATTCCGCTGCGGGAAAAATGTTGCGCAGCCGTTCCTTCCCTCATTGGAAGGACACGCCGATGGCGCCCATGTTGTCCCAGGCTCTTGAGATCCCGGTGTTTTTGGAAAATGAAATCACCATGTCAACCAGCGCAGAGCTCTGGTACGGAAACGGCCGGGGCTGTGAAGACTTTCTTTTTGTAGGACTGGGCGCCGGTGTCCGCATGGGCATGGTTATTGACGGACGCTTGTATCGAGGCGCTACGGGCAACGCGGGTGAGCTGGGACACACCACCTTTCGCAGCAACGGCCCTATTTGCCACTGCGGAAACGCGGGCTGCGTGGAGCGATATGTCTCCACAAATACCTTATTAGCATGGGGTAGAGAGGCCTTGCAAACCTATTCCGACTCGCTATTGGCCGATCTGTGTCATCGAGACGCAAAGGCCCTGGCCATTTCCCATATTTTTGAAGCCGCCCATAAAGGGGATCGCCTGGCAATTACCCTGCTGAAGCGCGTCTGCAAGCCAGCTGGCCAATCTATTGCAGCATTGATCAATATTTTCGACACAGAGAAGATCCTGATCGGCGGCGGTCTGGCCAAGGCGGGCAACCTGCTTTTAAATTTCCTGGAAGAGGAGATTGCCGTTCACGCGTTCCCCATGCTGAGAGCCGGAACCTCTCTCCAACTCGCGTCTTTCCTTGAGCATGGCTCCGTTATTGGAGGCGGCGCGCTTATTTTGGAAAAAATCTGTTCCGGCGACATTCGCATTAACCAAAGAAAGGAAAAACCAGCAGCCCGAAGCGCGTCTCACTAACTTGGCCGAAACCCCTTGACGCAGCCCAGCACAAAAGGCGCTTTTGAGGCAAGGTCACGAGGAAGAACCCACAGGTTCCATCTCAACGCAACGGTGATCAGATTGGCGTAAGGAACCGAATTACAGAAAAAACAAGGTGCATCACGTCGAAAACTCGTGAATTATGCAATAAACACATTATAATCAGTCCTAATCCCCATGAAAAGACCTCCAATTGAGATAGCAGGGGGGGAGAAATGACTCCACGCTCTGTTGGTCACAGCCTGGATTCAGCAATTGCACGTAGAGCCGGGAAAAGTGAATTCAAAAATCGTCGCCCAGGCCCCAAGGGGACACAAAAACAAAATCCCGAAAAAGCGCAATGGGAAAAAGTAGACGACTCAAATTGGGGAATCGGGCAAACCGGCAAAAATGCCCCGGCAAATAAGACCAACCCCCAGAAAGCGCCAAGAGACCCAAATAGACAAATCACTCCAAATAATACGTTTAAATAACAGACAAAAACTGGCATGTATCCTGCTCTATTGAGAAACGGAGGGTGTCATGAAAAGATTGTTTGGAACAATTTGCCTGCTTTTCCTGACCGGCGCTTCCGTCATTGGCCAGGTTCGTATTAAGGACATAGCGAACGTGGAAGGGATGCGGAACAACGTATTAACCGGTTTTGGGATTGTGGTGGGCTTGAATGGAACGGGCGATAAAGACCAGACCCGTTTCACCACCCAGGGCCTGGCCAACGCGCTGTCAAAGAGCGGCATAAGCCTGGACCCCACAGCCATTAAGGTTAAGAACGTGGCGATGACGCTCATTCAAGCAGAACTGCCGCCGTTTGCCCGCAGCGGTTCAAGAATAGACGTAACCGTATCCAGCACCGGGGACGCCTCCAGCCTCCAGGGCGGCGTGCTTCTTCTCTCAGAACTCCGTGGCGTGGACGGTGAGATTTATGCATTGGCGCAGGGGCCCATTTCTATCGGCGGATTCTCCGCTGGGGGCGGCGGGTCGTCTACTGTGAAGAACCATCCAACCGTGGGCATGATCCCCAATGGGGCCATGGTGGAACGGGAAAACCGTTTCGAATTCCTGGCGGGCGGCAAGGTTCGATTCATCTTCCAGAACAGTGATTTTACAACCATGGACCGGGCCGTAAACGCGGTGAACCAGTTATTGGGTTCCGCTTTTGCGAAACCCTTGAATCCACGTATCATGGAAGTGGCAATCCCTACGGAATTCAGTGGAAACCAGATCGCATTTGTATCACGGTTGGAGAATCTGACGCTAAGGCCGGATACCCAGGCCAAGATTGTGATAAACGAACGCACGGGCACCATTATTATCGGCGAAAACGCCAGGGTAAGCAGGGTGGCCATAGCCCATGGCAATTTAACCATTCGCATCCAAACGGAAAACATCGCGGTCCCATCGGGCGCCGCAGTAGGCGGACCGGACACGGTCATTGAAACAAACACCACCACGCAAGTGGATGAGGATCGGAAAGATGCAAGCGTCATGATTGCAAAAGAGGGCGTGTCCCTCGGGGCAATAGCCGAAACGTTAAATGCGTTGAAGGTGACGCCGCGCGATATCATCGCCATCTTTCAGGCGCTCAAGGAAGCAGGCGCAATTCACGCTGAGCTGAAACTCATATAGGAATGTGACTCATGATAGATCCTGTCTTCCAAAATCCCCACCCAACTCAAATACCGGCCGCGTCCACGGCAGACGCATCGGAAATGCTTGAAGACACAGCTTTTGGCAACCTGTACGATCAGGTGAAGAAGGCCTCGACGCAAGCGAACTCGCCAGCCTCTCTCGAAGACGCAGGCCGCCAAATGGAAATCGTGCTGACAAGTTTCATGCTTAAAACCATGGAAAAGACCAGCACAGAAGGCGGCTTGTTGGGAACTAAGTCTCAGGGAATGGGCTACTTCAAGGATCTCTTTCTGGAAAATATCGCACAAGAGATAGTGAAAGAAAGAGGATTAGGATTCGGTGAAGCTCTTGTTAACGCCTATGGAACAAAAGATTTAAACCGATAATCAGGTTTCCGGTTTAAGATCAGTTACTCATCTTCCGATAGAACAGATGAGGAAGGATCAGGTTACCGGAGGATCCCATTATGAAAGTCAGTAAAAGCTCTGTTTCTACATCATATCGTTCATCTGCTGCAAGCTCCGCATATGGGAAAACCCAAAAGGCTCAGGAATCTACATCTCTTGATGACTCTATTGAGGTTTCACCATCCGCTGCTTTGTTTCAGAAAGCGGTTGACTCGTCTAAAAATGTTCCCGATATTCGAACGAACGCCATTTCAGGAATTCAGAAGGAATTTCAAGATGGTTCCTACTATCGGGACGAAACGGAAGTTGCAGACAAGGTCATTACGGATTACCTGACATCGCCCTAGATCTTAGTGATTCATAGGGGGCAGCTATGTCCGATCCCATATTTTTGCGGAATTCAATTGCCAGCACGATCTATGCTGAACAGATCAACTCCGCTCAAATTCAGGGTCAGGCCGCAGCGCGTGAAAGAGCAAATCGACTCCGCCAGGAAAGACTCAAAGACGAACAGGCCATGATTGTTGGCCTGGAAGAGTCGGCCAAAGTTGACATTCGCGAAAGGGAAGGTCAACATCAAGGCGCTGATTACGCTTTTGAGGAACACAGAAACGCTGCGGAAGATCGAGACGAGAACACTGAAACTGAAGAGTTTGAGGAGGTTCGACATATCGATCTCACCGTCTAGGGGATCGATATGCAGGACAATTTAAGCAAGCTTGTTTCTTTACTGGAGCACAAACATCATCTTCTCCAGGAGCTGATCCGCTGTCAGGAGCAGTTCAAGACCTACCTGGCCCAGCCAGAGTGGTCGCGATTTAATGAGATGACCCGGCCCCAGGAAGACATGCTCTTGAAGCTGAGACAGATACAGGCTGCTCAAGACTACCTGCTGGGAGAATTGTCTCGGGACCTCAATCTCCCCAAGATCAAGAATCTCAAGTCTCTGTGCGCCCATTTGGAGCCGGAATGGCAAAGGGTTATTTTAGAGTGCATTGCGAAGGTTCGGGTTGCAGTTGAGAAACTTCAGGAATTGAGCCGATTGAGCATGGCGCTCAATCAGGCGGAATGGCGATTCAACCGGGATCTCGCACGCAAGGCAGGCGGTCCTGCTGTTGCGACAAATGTCTACAACGCACACGGTTACGCACAGCAAACCACGTTTACTCAACATTGTGTCTCAAGGGAAGTTTGAGGTGTCCCCATGGTTAGTCTGAACAATAGTTTATTTACGGGGCTGTCGGGCGTGAGATCCGCCCAGGTGGGACTGAATGTTACGGGCAACAATATTGCCAACGTGAATACGCCGGGCTATGCCCGTCAACGGCCCGACATTATTCCAAAGGGCGTTCAGTACTCTCAGAACTTGACTTATGGCCTGGGCAGCGACGTGAATCGCATTGAGGCGATGCGAGAGAGCCTGGCGGAAAAAGCTGTGACCCATTATGAAGCCTCCAACAGTTATTACGATCATCTATCAGCCGGCCTTCAGGATTTGGAAGGTCTGATGCCCGAGGATGAGAACGTGGGGATTAGAAAGGCCTTGGGCGAGTTTTTCCAGGGCATGGAAGCGGCTACCATTCGACCCACGGACACCGGGGTGCGTCGGGAACTGCTTACTCTCGCCGAACAGTTAACCGATGAAATTAACGCCCGAGACGCAGACCTCGCCAATGAAGAACTGCGATTGAATCAGGAGATCGATGATCTGGTGAGCCGGGTCAATGACCTGACTGCCACCATTGCCGACATCAACCGCAAGATCAGTTCGGTGAGCAAACCCGCCGAAGATCTCATTGACCAGCGCAAGAATGCGATTGATGAATTGAGCCAACTCGTGGGCGTGGAAACCTTCCAGTTGCCCAACAACCAGGTTCAGGTAAACATCCAGGGCTCCAACCAGATTCTCATTGGCCGTGAGATCCGCAACACGCTCAGTACGCAAGTGGATCCGTTGAATAAAGGCTATTACGATGTGAACATTAACGTGGGCGGGATTTCCACCACCATCACCTCTACCATCCAGACAGGCGAAATGGGCGCCAAGCTTCAGTTGAGAGACCAGGAGATCAGTGCTATTCGCCAAGATCTGGACACCCTGGCCGCTGGTTTGATTATACAGTTTAACACCATTCACCAAACGGGGACCGATTTAAACGGCAACACAAACCTGCGTTTGTTCGACCCGGACAACGCGACGGTTTTGGGCGCCACTGCTATTGGAACCATCGATCCGGCCCGGTATCAGGGCGTTGCGGGTACGATCAGCCTTTCAACGGACCTGGTTGATCCGCTGAATCCTGGGGCTGGCTTCGACCCCACCAGGTTGGCGCTCAGCGCCACGGGCGCGGTGGGCGACAACGGCACAGGCCTGGCCCTGGCGAATTTACGGGACAATCAAAATGTGATTGACCAGGACCTAGATGGAGACCCAACCAACGATCCAACGGTTGGTTATGAGAAATTCTACGGCGGTATCCTAACGGAACTGGGTCGAAGGGTGAAAACCGAATATGACCAGGCCTTGACCCACGAGGAGCTATTGAACCAGGCCAACATCCGACGTGAAGAAGCTTCAGGGGTCAACCTGGACGAAGAAGCCGTGAATCTAACCCAATACCAACGAGCATTTGAGGCTTCATCCCGATTCATTAATGTGGTGAACCAGCTAACCGGTGAAATTCTTGCCCGGTTGGGCTCCTAACGGGAGGTTTGGAACATGACTATTCGCACTGCCGAATTCGCAAACTTCAGGCAATTCCTCATTGACAATCGTCATTCAACAGCGGAACAGGCAAATGTCCTGGAGCGACTTTCAACCCTGAAGAAGGTGAACCGCCCCTCCGATGACCCCAGCGACTACCGTCAGATTCAAGACACCCATGCAGAGCTGATGGAGGCTCAATCATTCCAAGATAACATCCAGAGCATGATGGACCGAAACCGCATTACGGAAGATATTCTGGACGACATTCGCGGCTCCATGGACGAAGTTCGAGAACTGGCCATTCAAGGCACTTCTTTTATCTACGACGACTTGGAGCGAGAGACCATTGCGGATGAAATGGAGCAATTGCGCCTGAACATCATCAACCGACTCAACACCCAGCTGGAAGGCGATTACATCTTTTCGGGAACCCTCAACGACACAGAGCCCTTTCAGGATCCAGTGACGGGGGCCTATTCGGGCAACCTGGAAGTAGTGGATGTCCGTGTAAGCAAGACGGATACAGTGCGGGCCAACTTCACCGGCGAGGAGATTGCATTCGGGGCAACCGGTCAGGGCGGCGCCGAGGACATTCTGGACATAATCGATGATCTGGTTACAGCCTTTCGCAATAACGACCTCACGGCGGTAAATGCGGAGATTCCGCGACTGAGACCCGCTGGCGAACGACTGAACGCCCTGGTGTCAGAGGTGGGCAATCGCAGTCTGAGACTGGTGAATGAGCAAAGCCATTACGACGTTTTTGAGGAGAACTTGCGTTCGGTTTTAGCTGATTTAGAGGACGCGGACCTGGCCGAGGAAACGGTGAACCTGGAGACGGTTAATACTACAATTTCGGCCCAGCTTCGAAGCCAGGGATCAATTAACAGACAGAGTTTGCTGGACTTCCTGGGTTAGTTTTTGATGCAAACACAGAAGATCAGGCTCCTGCCCGCGCCTCTTCATAGGTGATGGTTCTACGTCTCGATTTGAGCAGCTTATTCTGGTAGGCATTGTCGTCTCGCCACACATAACCCGCGAAAATGGTGTTCAGTTCCCGCTCGAATTGGTCTGACTTCTCATTGGAAAAAAGGACGTTGTCTATCCAGCCAGGCCGATAGAACCGCTCAATAATCCGCTCAAAGGTGAGGTAGGCGTGGTCCATTTTGTGCTGGTGGGCTTTAAGGTCGAGAGGAAGGTCGTGATCAAGACTCTCCTGCATCGCACTACTCACCGATTGGGCTGCAAAGAGGGACAGAGACACGCCTGAAGAGAAGATGGGATCCAGGAAGGCGCAGGCGTCGCCGAGGGTGGTCATACGCCTTGTATGGGGCTGTCTGCTGTAATAGCTGAAATCGGAACAGCGGCGAACCGGACCTATGGCTTGAGCGCCTTCTAGAATAGACTGAGTGAGTGGGGACCGCTGGAGATGATCCGCAAACTCGATCTTGGGATTGCCCACGCACTGGCCATCCTTATGGACAAGCCCAACGCTCAACCGATTTCCTGGAAGTGGGATAAGCCATGCCCAGCCTTGCTCAGCAAGAGACACGACAATGTCGCCACGCTCAAAAAGAGCGCGCGCTTTGGGGGAATTCACCTCCCCATAGTGGCGGAAAGTAGCGTATCGCCCAATGCCGCGAACCCAGTTCCGTCCCAGTTTGCGCTTGCCCAAAAAGGCGCTTTGTCCGGTGGCGTCAATGAGATAACGACCCCTGAACCGCTCCTTGCCGTTAAAAATAGTAACCCCATGCTCATGTTCGACCACATCCCGAACTCGTTCACCAAATAGGATTCTAGCCCCCAGTTCGGAAGCCCTTTCGGCAAGGGCCAGGTCGAAACCGGCTCGCTCCACCTGGTAAGCGTGAGTAAGACAGCCCGGCAGGGTCTGCTTAAAAGAAATGCGGCGGGTTTGCCCAGTAGTCTCTGCGCAAAGCACCGCGCCGTCTTTTCGCAAGGCGTAGGGCGCATCGGCCAGAAAGACGCCAAGCTGATGCAGAACCTCAAGACCCATAGGCAGCAGAGATTCGCCAATATGGAATCTTGGAAATACGTCTTTTTCCAAAACAAGCACGCGGCAACCCGAACGGGCCAAAAACCCAGCAGCCGCCGATCCAGCCGGACCGGCTCCGATAATCACCACGTCATATAAATTACTGTTCATTCAAAACGACTCAAAATAATAGAAGTATTCACCCCGCCAAAAGCGAAGTTGTTGTTCATCACATAATTGGGCGATGCTTCTCGCACCTGTGTAAGATAGTCCAGTGGAGCGCATCGGGGGTCTACCCGGTCCAGATTGATGGTGGGCGCCAGCCAACCCTCACGCATCATCATGAGCGCAATCCAGGTTTCCAAAGCGCCGCAGGCGCCTAGAGTATGACCCATATAACTCTTCAACGAACTGATGGGCACCTTGCGGTTGAACACCTCGGCTGTAGCCATGGATTCCGTAATATCGCCCACCTCGGTGGCCGTGCCATGAGCGTTCACATAGCCCACCTCATCCGCGTTCAAACCGGCGTCGGCAAGGGCCAACTTCATGACCGAGCGCATGCCCTCTTGCGACGGTGTAACAATATGGTTGCCGTCACAATTGGTTCCAAAGCCGGTAATCTCGCCCCAGATAACCGCGCCCCTTTTTTGGGCGTGCTCCAGGCTCTCCAAGACAAGCGTGGCGGCGCCTTCTCCCACCACAAGTCCGTCACGATCCGCGTCAAAGGGACGGGGCGTGGTTTCCGGCGCGTCGTTCTTGGTGGAGGTTGCATACATGATGTCGAAGACAGTAGCCGCCAGGATGTGCAACTCCTCAGCGCCGCCTGCAATCATAAC
>JBNKOV010000084.1:0-12455 GCA_050294955.1 Holophagae bacterium | reverse complement strand
CTGGACCATGCGAGGGCCAAACCTGATCAAGACGTGGAAATACTTGCCACACTGATGGCCATACCCGCTCAGGACGAGGCAATTGTGGACCATGCGGAGGACGGACCTGCTAAAGACCAGGCGATACTTTCTCAAAACAGAGAAAAACTTTCTCAAAGCAGGGACACAGTTGCACAGGTCTTGGCAAAACTGGCTGGACTCGATGCAAAACTGATTAAGTGAAGGAAAAAGTTGCGCAAGAGATGGTGACCAAACGGAATAAAGGGGTTAGAAAATTTCCAATTTTCAGTCACGGTGGCTCTCCTCATTGCAATATTCCCATCATTTAAGCCGATGCATCGCCCCTCGTTTGGTGTAAATGGGCGTTTTTTTGGCCATCCCAAGCCCTTGTTTTCTGTTACTTTCAGCGAGACCTCTGGCTTTTTGAGACTTTTCGGTTTTTTGAAACGGTCATGTGTGGTGAAATAAGGCCTTGGAGGATGTTTTATGAAAAAGCGATTTCCAATTGGCCTGTCTCTGGTGATCTTTGCTGTTTTGATGAGCGTGCTGCCCTTGATGTGGTGGGTGAACAGCGATTCCTGTCCCGAAAAAAGCCTGACCACCCTGGGTCTGGCGGAGGAACGCCATGAGGATGATCATTTTTTTGAAGACCTGACCGGTATCGGCGAAGGGATTGCAATTCCTTTAACCACTGAAAACCAGGTCACCATAATCAACCAACCGGATCTGGACCCCGAAACCCTTGAAGATCTGGTCCAAAGCAATGAAAAGGTTCTCGCTGCCCTGCATGATAAGCTGAATGAGACCATACCCTTTGGGGCGGCTCACAACGAGACCATTGGCAAAAGGCTGCGGTCGCCTCTGCCTCTTATCCACGAATTTGAGGACATGCCGCCCAGCCCCACCGAGTTCAGGAATCTTAAAAACCTACTTATCCAACACGCTCGACTTATGGCCAGGAATTCAAACCACCAGGCGCTCCATCAGGATCTGCGCGATCTTTCTTTGTTCAGTGATTTTGAGCTCCAAAATCCCAGAATGATCACATTCATGACCGGCCTGAAGACCGGGATCAACTGGCTGTCCTTTATGGCTAACGAAATGCCGCCTGAATCGATAAATCCCTCACTTCTCAAGCTGATTCCCCAAAATGAACGAATACGAAAGGCCTTCATTCAGAGCATTTATCTCGAAGACATCTTAATGGAAGATCTTTTAACTCGCCAGATCGAGGATAAGGAATGGTGGGCATTTCTGGTGCTGAATGATTGCGATACCATGAACCTTTTTTACGAGCGGTTTCAGTATAAGAAAGCCGCCTTGGAAGGGCCGCTGCTCCAATACCAGGATCCCGCTCCAATCCTAGATGGCAAACCAGGTCTTTTTGATCTCTTCTTCAAGAACGGCCTGGTGTCCATTCTCATGGATATCGGCGCTCCCAACACGGCCAATTTTGTAATGAGAGTTGGGTGCTACGAGACGGCTGCGGATATGGCGCGTCTGAGAATCCTTTTGGGTAAGACTCCTCCTACAAGGGAATCCGTGGCCCAAATTGTCGCTGAAAATGGCCTTTTGAATTCCTTCACGGGTCAACCCTATGTTGTTCACGAAGATGGGCGCATCATTTTGTTTCCCGATCAGGCGCCCAATTCAGAATTAATCCAAATTCTTGAGCCATTCGATTCATTGCTCATACTGACCGACGGGACCGCTTTAAGTGAAGAATAGAAACGGTTCTATTTGGCGACCTCCCTGTCAGCAACCCGCGTTCCGTCTTCTATCAGGTCGCTGGGGTGGGTAATCACTTTTTCCCCAACAGTTAAACCCTCCAGCACCTCAGCGTAGAAACTATTGCGGTTGCCAATCTTCAACTTGCGCAGAGAAGCCACCCCGTTGTCGATGCAGAACACGGCCCAGTCTTCTCCATTCCTGAACATGGCGCTTCCGGGAACGCGCAATACATTGTCCTTTTCCCAAATGACAATGCCTACTTCCACTCGGTACCCGTGTCCCATGGCCTGCCAGGCCGTATCATCTTCGGGAAAATCGATAATGATGTTCACTCGCTGCTCTTCAACTCCCAGAGCGGATACCTTGGTAAAACCATAGGGTTCAACGGTTTTAACGGTTCCTATCAATACCTCCGGGCCGCCCCAGCGATCAATGAGAACCTTGTCCCCCTTTTTGGTCTTCACCGCGTCTTTAGAGAGCAGGTCGGACACAATCTCCAGTTTGGAGGGGTCGGCCACCTCAACCAGAGGCTCGCCTGCCGTAACCATGGTCTCGCTTTCGTGATGACGCTTTAATACCACCCCGTCCACCGGAGAATAGATTTTAATGGGGTCTGAAGACTCCCCAGCGCCTGGGTCGGCTAGGGTTGCTCGTACAACTGCCAATTCGTATTCCGCATTGCGCACCGCAAATTGAGCTGCCTTCAATTGCTCCGCCGATGCTTCGGCCCGCAGTTTCACGTCTGCCAATCGCTCCCGGCTAACAATGTCGCCCAGGCTCTGATACCGAGCGTATTCGGACTCCGCAAACTTCTTTTCTGCAAGAACCTTGGATCGATCGGCTTTGGCTCTGCCAAGAGCCGCTTCCGCCGCTTTCTCTCGCGCTCGCGCCTCCGCTTTCAGTCTTGCGTCCAGAAAGGCGGGCGCCTTGGGTTGAATCATCGCCAGGACGGTGTTGTTCATCACTACCGGATCTCCTGGCTCATGCTCGATGCGCAAAATGGTCCCGTCCAAAGGGCTTGAGATGACAAAACGTTCTTTTACACGGGTTTCGCCTTCCTCTTCAATGGTCACCATCAGGGGACCCGTTCCAATCTCAACCATGTCTGCGGGAATGGGCTGAGGCCGCATGGCGAAAACAATGGCGACAAAAATGAGGCCTACAACTACCCAGATAATGATGCGTTTAGGCTTGAAATGACTCATAAATTACTCCCGAGTTTTAAGGACTTCAACAAGGTCCAAATGATCCAATTTTCGCCTTACCACCAGGCCTGAAATAATGGCGGAAACCACCACGTTCAAGACGCCGACGGCATAGGTCTTCATGCTCACGGCCAGGGGAAATCGAAACACTTCGGTGTCGTAAGCGTGGACGGTTAAGGCTGCAAGCCCATATCCCAACAACATGCCAAGAGGTATGCCGATCAGGGTCACCAGCGCCAGCTCGCCGAGCAGGATCGACGCGATCTCGGCCCGCCGGAAACCGATGACCCGCAACGTCGCCAGCTCGCGATCCCGTTCGGAGAGCGAGATGCGCGCGCTGTTGTAGACCACGCCGAAGGCGATCACCGCTGCAAAGAACATGGTGAAGAAAACGAACTTGCCCATGCTCTCACCCAAGTTTTCCCAAAAAGACTCAATCGCGGCGGTTTTCAGGGAAGCGCCGGCCACCCTTGGCAGGTTTTTCATTAATTTGTAGAGCGCGGCTGTTTCAAGGTCGTCCACCTGGAGATAGGCGCTGGATACCAGATCCCCTTCCCGCAAAAATTGGTGAAGGGCGTTTTCGTCCATATATGCGCCCATGCCCAAATACTCATTGACCAGGTCCGCCACCACCAGATCGCGGATGGGACGTTTTCCTTCTAATACCTCCACCTTCACCACATCGCCGCGTTTCACGTTCAGCACTTCCGCCAGCTTTTTGGAGAGCACCAGACCTTCCTTGGGTAGAAGGACTTGTGCAAGCGAGGTGTCCATGACGCGGAAGAGTTCTGCGTCATTGCTCATGCCGGTGATGGCGGTTTGTCTGGCCCGATGGCCGTTTCGGATTCGAACGGCAACGGAGCGGTTGGATTCAGTAAAGGTCACCCCTGGCAGGCGTTGAACTGCAAAGCGAGCATCTGGGGACAGGGGCTCCACAAAGGTGACCATCATGTCGTGGCGTTGCACCACGTTGTACTGGACATCCAGCATGACGTCCATGGAATCTAGAGAAAAGACGCCAGCAATGTATATGGCTACAGCAAAGGCGATGCCGATTACCGAACTCATGGAACGCATGGGTTTGCGAATCATGTTGCGGATCACCATGCGGGCGGCGGGGGAGAGGAGCATGCGCATGCCCAGTCGCTCGATCCAGCTTATCTTATAAGTAGCGGGCGGTTCGGGTCGCATGGCCTCGGCTGGTGGAAGCGCCACGGCTTTGCGAACGGCGCTGTAGGCGCCCACGCAGGCTGCAACAATGCCAACAATGAGCGAGATGACTATGGTGGCGGGTTGCAGTCTGTACTCCAGGAAGGGGAATCGGTAGATCATGTTGTACAGTTCCACCATGCCCTTGCCCATCTGAATGCCAAAAACAACGCCCACCGCACCGCCAACCAATGTAAGCGTCAGCCCCCAAAGGGTGTAATGCATGCCTATTTCAAAATGGGTATGGCCCAACGCCTTTAATGCGGCGATCTGTTCTCGCTGCAGAGCTACAATTCGGTTAAGGGCCACGTTTAGCAGAAACGCCGCCACCAACAGGAAGATCGCCGGGATGATGACGCCCGAGCTTTTCAGGGCGTCCAACTCGCTGCTCAAGGTCCAATGAGAGATCTGTTGAGACCGGGGAATGGCGCCCAGGCCCCCATAGGGTTCCAGCAGGTGATCCAGCCGGGAAATGGCTTCATCTATGGATGCGCCCCGCACAAGCCTCAGGTTTACGTCGTTGAAGCCTCCTTCCATATCAAAGGCGGTGGACAAGGCTTTTCGGCCCATCCAAAAAATGCCGTAACGGGTGTCGTCCGGGAAGATATCCCCTGGTTTAATGGAGTAAATATATTCCGGGCTTAAAGCGATACCCACTATTTTGAGGTCTTTGCGCCTGCCGTTGATGATGGCCGATATTTGATCGCCCGGCTTCATTCCATGGGCCAGGCAAAACCCCTCGGAAGCCAGAACCTCGTCTGGTCTGTCTCCCTCTATGTAACGACCACTGACCAGGGCAACATCGTTGAGGGTCGGGAGGTCTGTTTCGGGTATAGAGATTAAAGTGCCTGTGGCTGGCTCCTCCAGGCCTTCAACGTCCAAAACAACGTTCACGATGACCCGAGCGTCGGCTTGTGAGACGCCCGGTATTTCGGAGATGGTGTCCACCAGGTGGTTAGGCGCCCGCTTCAGGCTGGCGAAAACATCCGCAAAGCGATATCGCTCATAATAGGATTCTCGGGTAAGATGCAGGGAATCGAAGGCGCCGAGAAAGGTAATTAACATGGCAATGCCCGATGCAATGACCATGCTAATAGCCAGGCCCTGGCCTTTCATTTGCCATAAGTCCCTTAGGAGTTTGCGGTTTAGCGCTCTCATAGCGAAACTCCTACCACACCAGCTCTCGGGGTTGCTTTTTGGCCGTGTTTCGAATGTTGGATACAATCTGACCGTCGGCCAGGGAAATGACCAGGTCAGCCATGTCTGCTATGGCGGCGTTGTGGGTGATTACCGCCGTTGTGGCTCCCAATTCCCGGTTCACCCGCTCAATCGCTTCCAGCACCACCACGCCGGTGGCAATGTCCAAGGCGCCCGTGGGCTCATCACAGAGCAACACATCCGGTCTCTTGGCTACTGCCCTTGCTATGGCCACACGCTGCTGTTCGCCCCCGGAAAGTTGCGCGGGAAAGTGGTCCATGCGGTCTTTTAGATTCACCATTTCCAGAGCTTCTTCCGGTTTTAGCGGATCTGGCGCGATGTCGGTGACGAGGGCCACATTTTCACGGGCTGTCAAGCTTGGGATGAGATTGTAGAATTGAAAAACAAAGCCAACATGGTGTCGCCGGTACTGCGTTAACTCGCTTTCCGTTGCTTCGGTCAGCACGCCGCCTCTGTAAGCTACCTTGCCGCCGCTTGGCACATCCAGTCCACCCAGAATATTCAACAGGGTAGATTTTCCGCTGCCTGAAGGTCCCAAGAGCACCGTGAACTCGGATTCGCGCAGCTCCAGGTCAATGCCGCGCAAGGCGTGTACCGGAACCTCGCCCATATTGTAGATTTTGGTAACCCCCGTGGCGCTGAACACAATATCGCGCTGGGGCGTTGGGTTGGCGGTTTGCGGCGACATGAGCAGCCTCCATGAATCTTGGAACAGCCTAAACGAACTATTTCACCGTTGGTTCCCAGGCTTGTATTACGGTGATCATCTCAATAAACGTGAAAGGATGCAAGGGGGTTTCGAGAAATTGACTCTTTGAGAATCTTTTTCCACAAGGGGGCGACTGGCCTTTAAATTTTGAAAAGATCTATTTTTTTGAAAATAGTGGAACATCTGGTCGTCTATTTCGTATATAATATAAAGACGAATCTGTGTTGGAAACTACCACAGTCACAGCAAATCTGCACCCAGGTTAAAAAGGACGAATAAAAGACGGTATTCAACGGATTGTTTTTGCCAGTGCGGCGAACAACTTCGACGGGACCTCCGCGAAACGGCCCAGCCACGAGTTGCGTGGGCGGAAATCATAAAGCGGCATGGCCTGAACCGAGAAGCCAGTTTACCGAGCAGGCATGTCCCTAAATCCTAAAGGATGAACCCATTCAAGTATAGCGCTCCCAATGGTAGGGCGCGGGTGTTAAAACGCGTCATCTGCTGCCTTTAAGGAGCCAACTCCAAAAGGAGGCCGGTTATGTTTAAGAAATTGATCACCCTGATCACCATATCCTTGATGGCCGTCTCCCTCACGGCGCAAATGCAAACGCCTAGAGAGACGGAGTTTCTTGCCAATGCAGGAACTGGATGGATGAAAGCGGGTCCTGGTGTTTATGAGATGAGAGACGGGTTCGGAGTAACCCGTATTGGTTTTGGACGGCAAGCTCTTGAGTTTGCTCTTGTTCAGGCGGATATTGAAAGAGATGTATGCATGGAAAAAGCAATGGACAGCAAGAATCCCGAAGGCTGGGAGCGTCGTGTGAATGAATGCGATACCAGAATTGCATTTCTGAATGACGCTTTAACCGCGGGAGCTGATCGCCTTCAGTGGACGGCGCAGTTTGATTTCACGCCGTTCTTCATTTGCGGCAGTCATCTCGACTATGCGGCGGCAGTTTCCACAATGAGATGGCGTCATGATAGATATGAGCTTCCCGGATCGTCCATTGTTCTGGTGTCCGCTATTGCTCAGCACGGAGAAACGGTGGATTTGAAAACCGACGGCGGCCCATTCTACGGCAGCGAGTTTATACCCAGGGCTGTTGCCATGCTGTATGAAACCGCCCCTGGCAAACCCTATGAGGCCACCCTGATCGGGCGCGCCTACTTCTGTAACTCACGAATTAATGATGATTGTTTCATCGAAAGAACCTGGTACTGTGAATAGGTTCGTCCTTTTGCCATGCCCGCTGAGTTCGCGGGCATGGCTTTTTAGCAATAGACGTTGATTGTGGGAAATGCAACAGCTCGGTTGTGTCTTATAACACAAGGCTGGTCTCGGTTCCCGGGCGTTATTTTCATTCGGCCCATTTTCGGCGCATTCTCTAAGCGCTATTTTTAAAATAGTTAAGGCTCATAGCTCGGTATATTTTCCCATGACTCCGATCGATGATCGATTTCTGGCCCGTGGTTTGCTTTGACAAACAGTGGTAGAGAAATATCAGATCGTTGTACGGAGGGTGGAATGATTAAGGTTCAGTTGGGGATGAGCTACGATTCTATTTTGTCGGTCAATACGGCCGAAATACTTCATCCTGGCACGCTTATTTTGAAAATAAATGATCAGCCGGTTGGTGTTCAGTGGCGTTCGACCGAGGACGGGAGAACCATTGAATCGGTGTTTGAACCCACACCCAAGGCACCCGTCTACAACATCTGTCTGATGTTGAAATATCCTGGCTCCATGCCATTTATCGTAGATGAGACGGTGAGCGACGGATGTACTATCTCTTTCATATCCAAGTTTAAAAACGAACTCTATGTGGATATTCGAGAGGCGACCCATCTCATGGCGCAGGTCACTGCCTTTGCTGTAGCGAGTTGAAAGAGGCCTGGGCGTCGGCCCAGGCCATGATTGAATCATTGGAGACGCTTAGGAAAAATGCGCTTCCAGGTCGTCCGCTGAACCGATGAGTTTGCCGTCAATGAAAACCTGAGGGGTCGTGCCAGCTCCGGTCGCAGCTCTCAAAGCGCGTGTTGTGACGCCGCCTTGCAGCACGATTTCCTCAAAGTCCAGACCTTTGTCGTTCAGCAAAGCCTTGGCGCGGTTGCAATGAGGGCAACCCGGTTTTGTGAACACTACGATAGCCTGAGGCTTCTCTGCGTTGGGGTTCACGGCTTTCAAGACCGTGTCTGCATCGGAAACGCCATAAGGGTCGCCGTCCACTTCAGGTTCAATGAACATTTTCTCAACAACCCCGTCCTTGACGATCATGGCATAGCGCCAGGAGCGCTTCCCGAAGCCCAGGTTGTCCTTGTCCACCAGCATTCCCAGCCCTTCAGTAAAAGTGCCATTTCCATCAGGAATGAAGGTTAAGTTGTTTGCTTTCTGGTCCTTTTGCCAGGCTTCCATTACAAACCCGTCATTCACAGACATGCAGATGATGTCATCGATCCCGTTGGCCTTGAACACGCCAGCCAGCTCATTGAACCTGGGCACATGAGCGGAAGAACAGGTGGGCGTAAAAGCGCCAGGAAGAGAAAACACCACAACGCGCTTACCGCTAAAAAGCTGATCGGTGGTCAGGTCCAGCCAGTTGCCGTCTTTGCGAGTTCTAAAAGTAACCTGAGGAACCTTTTCACCAGTGCTGTCTTTAATCATACGAAGCCTCCTTAAGCTTGAGATGCGGGCCAGCCGCATTTGATGTTCTTAATATGACGGTTTTCTCTTGATAAATCCAATCGTTTGTTTCTATGATAATCATAGGCGGAATCTATCAAGCACGGAGGCGCTGGCGTGAATATCCGAGATTTGGAATATCTACTGGCGGTTGCAGAACTCAAGCATTTTCGAAAAGCTGCCGAGCAATGCCACGTAAGCCAGCCCACCCTCAGCGGTCAGCTCAAGAAACTGGAGAGTTACCTGGGGGTTCAGCTCTTTGAGAGAAGCAACCGAAAGGTGCTGCTCACCCTTGCTGGAGAAGAAATCGCGGCAAGGGCTCAGAGAATACTCAATGAAGTCGAGGGTATTGAAAGGTACGCTCATAGCCGAAACAAGCCCATGAGCATTCCCATTCGGCTGGGCCTGATCCCCACCCTTGCTCCCTACCTGTTGCCATTGATCACCCAAAATATCCATGCGCGTTTTCCCGACATGCGCGTTTTCTTAAACGAAGCGCAGACCGATGTGCTGATTGGCCAGTTGAGGTCGGGTAAACTGGACCTGTTAATATTGGCAGTACCCGTCGAAGGAACCGAGGATCTGGTTAGCGTGCCCTTATTTGAGGAGCCCTTCCTTCTTGCGGTTCCGGAAAAACACCCCCTTGCCAATCGGGACGTGGTGCGTCACCAGGATTTGCGCCAGGAAGAAGTTTTGTTGCTTGAAGACGGGCATTGCCTGCGCGGTCAGGCGTTGGACATCTGTTTTAATGCTGGCGCTCGCGAAAATACCGATTATCGAGCAACAAGCCTCGAAACCTTGCGGCATATGGTGGCCGCTGGAGCAGGAATCACTCTGGTCCCAAAATTGGCGACCCGCCACGAAGACCCCGCCCAAATGGTTCGATACATCGAATTTAAGCAGCCCCAACCAACGCGAACCGTGGGCATGATGTTCCGCAGAACCACCAATCTTGAATCGGGTTTCAAGGCTTTGGGGGAGATGATTTGCACTTTGTTGAAAGAACAGGGTTTTTCTGCCTCCCTTCAATGGTTACACGAATAGAAGTGATATGTATTTTTTGAAAAAGTAAAACTGACCGATAAAGAATTTTGTAAGGGTGTCTGTCGAAAAGCATGCTGTAGAAAAAAGGTTTTCGGCACATCTTAATTTGAATAAATACAAAAATTGGAATATATTTTTTATAAGATTCGAATCATCGCGGACAAGGTGAAATGGATCACTGGGGCGCGCCCCGGCAACAGAAACCCCGCGTTGGATGGTACGGCCTGCGGGCTGTTCTTCGCTCTCATTTTCATGAATGCAAATTCCCATGGTCTCATTGGAGTTTGTCCTCCACGAAGGTGGCTATTCGCTGGGAGGCGGATATGTGGGGGCGGGCCAACCTACAAACAAAAAACCTGAATCGAATAATAGAGGTGGATGCTATGTACTGGCGTGGTTGCGCGGAAACGGTTGAAGAGGAACCATGGATGAGGGGACCCGGTGTTGGCCCATCCTCAGTTCAGCATTGTGGATCAGTATGCCTTACAGCCTTTTGTTACTCGGCTTGGGAACGAAAAAGGAAGCGGCTATGAGAGAAAATGAGAGCCATTACCGCATTATCTTTGAGCACTCCAATGATGCGATATTCCTTATGGATCCCGAAAGGAACCGAATCTTGGAGGCAAATCCCAAAGCCCGTGATCTTTTAGGGTACGATCAAACAGAGTTGGATATGCTCCATCCTCAAAACCTCTTTGAAGATCGCCGATTGTTCAGGGATTTCATGAGGTCTGTTTTGTCCAAAAATTCCGGGCAAACCGACGCCCTCAACTTTCTGACCCGTTGTGGTAAATTAATCCCTACTGAAATTTCGGCTTCGGGTTTTTTCGACAGTCAAAATCTGAGAATGGTGCTCTTTATCGCGCGGGATATTGCGGAACGCAGAGAAGCGGAAAACAAGGTCGCTCAGCTCGAAAGGCGGAAACAATGGATCCTCAACTCAGCAGGGGAGGGGATCTACGGTTTGGATCTTGAGGGCCGGGTTACCTTTATAAACCCAACAGCCGCAAGACTTCTCGGTTATGAGGTTGGGGAGCTGCAAGGGGAGTTTCTCCACGAAAGCGTGCATCACACCCGGGTTGACGGACAACCCTACGCGGGAGATGATTGTCCTATTTGCTCCTCCTATCGAGATGGTCAGGTTTGCGAAGTGGAAGATGAGTTGTTCTGGCGCAAAGACGGTCAATCCATACCTGTAGAATATGTCAGCACACCGGCTCTCGATGAAAATGGCGAGGTGGTTGGCGCGGTGGTGACCTTCAAGGACATCACCCAAAGGAAAAAGGCGGAAAAGGATTTGGGCGAGAGTGAGGAGCGGTTTCGCGCGATTTTTAATACGGTGGGCGATGCTATTGTTATCAGGGACTTAGATTCCGATGAGGCCGTGGACGTGAACGGGAAAATGTGCGAAATGTTTGGGTTCTCTCGAAAGGATACACTGAAGCTGAATCTGAGCGACATCAGTTGGGAGCAATCGGAGGAAGCCGCCGATATGTTGCGGCGCTATCGGGACAAGGCTCGGGTGGGCATTCCCCAAACCTTTGAGTGGCAGGTTCGGCGCAGATCAGGCCGTTCCTTCTGGGTTGAAGTTCACATGAAGCGAGCGGATATTGCGGGAATGGACCGCATTCTTGTGGTTCTAAGAGACATAACCCTGCGTAAAGAAGCAGAGCAGGAAGCCCTGGACCTGAACCGGGATTTGGAGCGGCGGGTGAAGGAGCGGACAGCCCAGTTGGAGGCTGCCCAGGCCAAGCTGGTTGAGAACGCCCATCGGGCGGGCATGGCCGATATTGCTTCGTCTGTGCTCCACAATGTTGGCAATGTTCTAACCAGTGTGAGCACCTCCAGTCAGGTCATTACCGGAACCATGAACAACGCCATTCCCGACCGGGTTGGCATGGCCAATCGATTGCTGGCGGAATGCCTCCAGAATGAGGGCTTGGGAAATAATCCCAAGGGCGAGCAACTTATGACATACTATAGTCTTATAGAGAAATCGCTACTAAAGGAGCGGAATATTATTCGGGAGAACAGCGAGCGAATTGAAAGCAAAATTGAGTTGATACGCGATGTCATTCTCGCCCAGCAGACCTACGCGTCTCGGGGTTTCCAAAGCGAGGAACTTACATTGCTTCAGGTTGTTGAAGAGGCGCTTTCCATTCAGCAGAACGACATCTTGAACCATCAGGTCAAGGTGGATTTGGATTTTGGAGACAATCCCAAGATCTATGTCCAAAAGAACAAGTTAATCCACGTGTTGGTGAATTTGTTGAAGAACGCCTTTGAGGCCATGCCTTCCGACAAGAATGTCACCATTACGGGCGTAAACAGCGGTCGATTCGCTTATTTGAAGATACGGGATACTGGCCGCGGCATCCATCCCGATCACCTCGATCGGATCTTCAGCCACGGATTTACTACAAAAAAGAAGGGGCATGGCTTTGGGTTGCACACCTGCGCCAACGCCATGACGGAAATGGGCGGTTCCATTTGGGCGGAAAGTGATGGACCGGGCAAAGGCGCAACCTTTGTTCTAAAATTTGACCTGGAGAAGAAGTACAGAGCGGCTTCGTGAGGCGGCGGACGGCTGAGGGTCTCAAAAAAGGGGGGGAACACGGGCTTAATGGGGGAGACATGAGTCCTCTTTTTTGAATTT
>JBNKOV010000083.1:0-12468 GCA_050294955.1 Holophagae bacterium | reverse complement strand
TCCCTGGTGGAAGGACAGGGGATCTACATTCGTGGCGATCTCCTGCTCGGCTTCCTATCATCAGCTCTGGACTATCTGGTTCAAAGGTCTGGAAATACAGGGCAGTGGCTAGTGGAGTCAGGACATTGGGGCAAAAGCGAACCCCAATTGCAAACAGAGGGCGAGGAGGACGACGCCGCCCTTGAATACCCGCCGCTGCTCCCAGCAAAGGCGGCATTTGTTCCACAGACAATTTCAACCACCCAATCCTCCTGGGAAGCTGTTCACTATGATGCAGATAAAGGAAAACTGATCTGTTACCAGGCAAAGAGCGGATCTTGGGCCGATTTGGTTCTTGAGAAGCCTCTTTTCAGGTATTTTAACAGATTCCAATTTTCAAATGTCTGGCGGTCTTTAGTGGTGAAGGGTGTACGCTACCGCATGCCAGATGTGGTTTTCGACCCTAATTTTGGAGCGAAGGAGTAGGGATGGATTTTGAAGCATTCAGAAAGAGACCCAAGGGCGAATTACACGTTCATTTAGAAGGCGCATTAAGGCTGGATCGCATGGTCGCGTTTGCACAAGGAACCACCCACGCCTGGTCGGGACTTTCCACAGAGGAATTGAAGAAGCAGCTTGATGTACAGACTTTCCAGGAATTTATTGAAATGTTCATGTTGGGCTACACTCTCTTGCAGGAATCCTGGCATTATCAAGCAGCCACGGAGGATTTGTGTCGTTCTTTTGAAGAACAAGGCGTGGTCTATGCCGAAGTTCTCTACTCGCCAGGCGTTGGCATTCAGCATATGGGCCGTTCTCTCAAAGCTATTCACGATGGCATTGAAGCCGGTCTCGCTCAGTTTCCCCATATTCAGGTGCGCTTCATTTTGGACACTGTCCTGAACTTGGGTTACCATTTTATGGAAACTACGCTGGATTCTGTGCTTGCGGACAGACGCGCCTTTATCCAGGGTTTTTCGGTGGGAGGCGGCGTTCCCAGTCTCGATATGAGGGAAATGATCCCCCTTTTTCATAAAGCCTCTAAGGCGGGGCTGTTCTGTGTTGCCCATGCAGGCGAAGTAGACGGCCCGGAAAATATTCGAATTCTCGCCACGGAGACAGACGTAAAGCGAATCGCGCATGGATGCAGAGCATCCGAGGAACCAGAGGTTTGCGACCTCCTCCGAGAAAGAGGCATAGCAGTGGATGTGAACCTCACAAGCAATCTTTTTACGGGGACAGTGGCCAAATTGGAGGAGCACCCCATTCGCCTTTTCATGGAAAAGGGCTTAAAAATTACGCTGAATACAGACGATCCTCTTTATTTTCATACAGATCTCTACAACGAATATCAAAGAGCCCATAAAGAGTTGGGCCTCTCCTGGGACAAGCTCCAGGAATTTATGGATAACGGGTTGAATGATTTAGCTTAATCAAGTTCAAGAAGGCGGCAGACCTGCGAACAGCCCTGCGATTAACTTAAGTTCAAGCCATTTCCTCCGATTAGAAAATCAGGACGTATATGAAAATATTAAACGTCTTTATTCTCTTCCGAGGCCCCAGCCATGGAATCGGCGAAACAGACCATTCAAACTCGGATTATTGCCTTCATGGTCATTCTTGGGATCATGATCGGTGTAGGTACAGGTCTGGGCGTCCTTCAAACTACAAAAAATGAGCTGGTTACTCTTGAAAGAGAGAAGATGAGCCATGCGGTGGCCTTAGCCGGCGAGAAACTGCACAACGACCTCAGGGAGCTGGGCCAGGATGTATTGTTCGTAATGGGCACGCCGCCCATTGAGGGTATTATCCGATCAGAAAAAAACGGGGGCCTTGACCCCATGGACGGCTCCACCCAAGTTCAATGGCGCACTCGCCTGGCTACCATATTCGAGAATATGTTGAGGGCAAAGAGCGATTATCTCTCATGCAGCTATATTGGCGTAGCCGATGGCGGACGAGAATTGGTTCGAGTAGATCTCCGTCAGGGGCTGATCCACATAGTAGAGGAGAAAGATCTCCAGCAGAAAGGAGACGCCTCTTATTTCAAAGCGCAGCTTCTCTCGGGCAAAGTGAACCTGAGCAAGATTCACCTGGCCCGGGAAAATGATCAGGTGCTGGTTCCCCATCAACCAGTAATCCAGGCCTCCACTCCAATTTACGATGGCAGAAAGCTCTATGGCGTTATTGTCATTACCATCGACTACGAGAAGCGTTTAGAGCTTGTGGCTCAACAGCTTTCGGGCTTTAAGAAAGTCTACATTACCAATCAACACGGAGACTACCTCTATCATCCGGACCCTGCTAAAACATTTGGTTTCGACCTTGGGGCGGCCCATCAAATAAACAGGGAAATGCCGGTCTTCAATCACTTTTTTGAGTCAAATCTGGCCCGCGACTTTATCACCACTAAAAGTGAAAATGACGAGCAATTGGCGTTCATTCAAAGGTTTCCATTTGAAACGGAGGCTTCCCGATTTCTCACTGTTGCGGTCTCACACCCCTTAAATAGAGTGCTTCTCACCACAAGGAGAGTGAGAAATCAAAGCCTGATGATAATGACAGGCATGATTCTACTGTCCGCCATGTTGGCTATGTCCTTTTCGCAAAAGCTGGTTGTTCCCATAAGAGAGATTACCACGGCCGCACAACGCTTATCGGAGGGAGATTTTCAGGTTGATCTGCCAACCCGGGCCAATGGTGAGATTGGACAACTGGCATTGTCCCTGGAAGTTATGACCAGAAACATTCAAGATCGCACCGTTCAACTGGAACAGAGCGAAGCCTATAACAGAGCTATTTTAGATAATGCTTTAGACTGCATTATCACCATAGACGAGAAGGGGACCGTTATGACCTGCAACCCGGCCCTGGAACGGGTTTTTGGGTATAAGACAAATGAAGTCATCGGTCAAAATGTGAAAATGTTAATGCCGTCGCCGGATAGAGAAAACCACGATGGTTATCTTAAGCAATACCTGCTGACCCATGTGAAAACCATAATCGATTCTTCAAGGAAGGTGATGGGCCGCCGAAAAGACGGTTCCACTTTTACTCTAAACCTCTCTGTAACTGAGCTTATCAGTGGAGACCAACGCTTTTTCACTGGATTCATTAAGGATATTTCGGAGGAGGAAGCAAGGCGCCTTCAAGAAGCGCGGCTAACGGAGCTGGCTGAAACCATGACCGGCGCCAAGAATTTAAACCAACTCAGTTCGAGAATTCTGAGCTTTTTGGCCAATCATTTTGACATTCACCTAGGCGCCATTTATCTGCCCGAAAACCATCAAATGTTAAGACGCACAGCATCTTACGCCTTGGAAGGAGGTGACCAGAATCTGATTATTCCCATGGGCGAAGGACTGGTAGGACAAACTGCCATAGACCATAAAATAAAAGTGATGAACGATACCCCGGATCATTACTTCAAAATGAAAACGCACATGGGAGACCTTGCCCCAAGACAAATCATTCTTTACCCCATCCTTTATGAAAACGAACTGGTTGCCATTTTCGAACTGGGGCGCCCCCATCATAATGAAAAAACGATTTTGGATTTTCTACACGCGGCAGCCCACCTGACCAGTGTAACCTTCAAAACATCTCAGAGCCTTCTAACCCATTGAACAAAACGACATAACGTCATTTTTAACCTACAAACCCACAAACGCTAAACGGAATATCGAGGACCTGTGAAAACCTGAAAATTTGTGATAGAATTTTTTCAGTACAATTGAGATTAGAGAAAATCGGACAAGGGGGAGAGCCCGTGTATAAAGCTTTAACTTTTTTCGGCGAGTTGGAGAAGGAAGATCTGGATTGGATCATTCAGGAGAGTTTTGAGCAACAGGTTATCGCGGAGACAGTGATTATCAAATCAGGAGAACAGCCGGAAGCCATTTATTTCGTGCTGGACGGCTTGGTGAACATTGTGAGCGCAACTTTACGCCAAACAGTTGCAACCATTGGTAATGGCGACATTTTCGGGGAGATGTCCTTTGTAGAAAATAAAACAGCGTCGGCCACGGTCAGCGCTGCCGAAAACACCCTGTTGCTTCTGCTGCCTCGCGACAAACTGAGGGAAAAAGTGAATGAAGATACGGCTTTCGCCAGTCGTTTTTACCGTGCTTGCGCCATTGTAACCGCAAAACGACTGCGGACGAACCTGGGTTTAATCAACTCCATATGGAAAATGCACCAGAATGACGAGGACTCCCAATCCCCAATCTGGAAACAGATATCCGGCGCCATTCATATGATGAAGGAGTTATTCCAGGAAGCCGACAAACAGGCGATCCAAAACGACGACGAGCTGCCGGAGGAAACAGCGAAAGATATTCGCACCAGGTTCCAGCAATTTGTGGTGTTATTGAACGATCTCATTGGAGACGAGGCCCCAGGCAACGACCTGGCCAAGGCCGAATTGGGCGCTCTGGTTCAACAGGAAATGCTGCCCTATCTGCTGTTAACCCACTCAGGTGAACGATTTTACTCCAAGCCACGAGGCTATGCTGGCGATTTCATGAGCATTGAGTATATTTACCGAGACGAGGCGACCGGATCTGGCAGATTGGGTCCCTATGTGGATCGATGCTTCCTTGATGTACCTGCAGCCGTTGCGGTTCGAAATCGTCGGGGTTTGCTGGCTGATGAAATCCAACAGGTCCTTGGGAAGGTGGCAGAAGGAGAAACGGCCCAAATTACCAGCATGGCGTCGGGTCCGGCTGCCGAGATTTTTGATGTCTTTGGAACCTTGGACAACAAACGAAGAATGAAGGCAACCTGTATCGACATCGATCTTCAAGCTCTTGCCTTTGTTGGTGATAAACGGGACAAGGTGGGCTTAAAACGCCAGATTCGTCTTGAAAACGCCAACCTGGTATACCTGGCCATCGGTCGTCAAAAACTGGACATTCCACCGCAAGACCTGGTCTACAGCATTGGCCTGATCGACTATTTCAGCGATGAATTTGTGGTGAACCTGCTCAATTACGTCCATACCATCCTCAAGCCAGGGGGAAGGGTAATCCTGGGCAACTTCCATCCCCAAAATAAAGGTAAAGCCTTAATGGACTATGTTTTGGAATGGAAGCTCATTCACCGAACCGAAGACGACATGCATCGCATCTTCAAAAACTCAGCCTTCAACGCGCCTTGCAGCAACATCCGTTTTGAAGATCAAGGCATCAACCTGTTCGCCATGTGTGAAAAATAACCGTCGGAAGCGGAGGCCTGGATTGTTCGCCATAGTGACAGACACTCCAGGCTTTTCCCTATCTTACTGATAACTGATATGTTCTTCCAAAAACTGATGCAGCGAAATCAAACTACCCAGGAAGCCCGATGCGCCGCCGGCCATGATGAGGAATAAGACCCAACGGTAGGACAAAAACACGATCTCTAAATTACCTACAAAAAATTCTGGCTTGTTTTGGATATACATAGTGAGCAGAAAATAGCCGACATATACCAGAAAAACACCCAGAATAGCGCCCACAAGGCCGATTAAAACCCCTTCCACGATGAAAGGTCCGCGTATATAGGCTCGCGAGGCGCCCACCAGTTTCATAATGTCCACCTCTTCCCTTCGTGTAAAAAAAGTGAGTTTCAACACGTTGGAAATGGTGAAGATAGCTGAGAAGATCATGATACTGCCAAAAAACCAGCCCGCCAGTTGGATAAGCTCCGCAAAGAAACTGAGCCGGCTGAAGATCTCCTCGTCGTAATAAATATTTTCTATGCCGCCCAGATCCTTGAGATCCTTCTTGAGCTTGTCAAAAGATTCGTCGCCAACCCCTTTAAGAAGAAAGACCTGGAAGGAAGCAGGAAAAGGGTTTGCCTCCAGAGCCGTCACCACTTCGTTATAACCCTCAAAATCATCCCCAAACCTGAGCCGCGCATCCTCTTTGGAGATGAACACAGCCCGATCCACCATAAAGCTGTCTTTTAGCATCGTCTCGATAGCAGCAGTCTGTTCCTCGGTCACCTGGTCGTTGAGAAACACATTGAACTGGATTTGCTCCTGCCAGTCCACCGTGATTTTTTTGAGATTGACCCCAACAAAGACAAAAGAACCCAAGATGAACATGGCGAACATAATGGTTCCAATAGACAGCGCGTTAAGAATCCGGGAACGCCACAAACTGGTGACCGCCTCCCAAAACGCAAAGGTAATGTACCGGTAGATCATGGGCTACACTTCCTCATGTTGGAATAGGGGGCCGGTGTCCTCCGCGAGTTGCCCGGCATGTAGGGTTAACACCCGTTTCTGCATTTTTCGAATCATTTCACGGTCATGGGTGGCGACCAGAACCGTGGTCCCTTTGCGATTGATCTTCTCAAAAAGACTCATGATTTCCCGAGCCATTTCTGGGTCAAGGTTTCCGGTTGGCTCGTCTGCGAGGAGCAAAACCGGATCGTTGACGATGGCCCGGGCCACCGCGACTCGTTGTTGTTCTCCACCGGACAGCTCCAGTGGGTAGAAATTGGTTTTATGCTGTAAGCCAACTTGTTTCAAGACATTGTATGCCTTGCGCCGCTGTTCTTTTATATCGACGCCAAGGGTTTTAAGGACAAAGGTGACATTCTCAAAAATGGTTTTGGTCTTAATGAGTTTAAAATCCTGGAACACCACGCCAACGGAGCGTCGGAGCCTCGGAATCTTATTCACGGGGATGGAGGATACATTCTGACCATTAACGAGGATCTGGCCCTTGGATGGGACCTCCTCTCGGATAATCAGCTTCAAAAGAGTGGTTTTACCTGCGCCGCTGGCCCCGGTAAGGAACACAAACTCCCCTTGATCGAAGGAGAAGGAAAGGTCTCTCAAGGTGTAGATATCTTTTTGATAGCTCTGATAGACATGATAGAACCTTACCATTTTCTTCATCAATATGCGTACCTAATCTCCCTTAAACCAAGAATATCAAGGCAAATCCAATCGTTTCAGAGTTCGCCTGAACTGGTAATAGCTGACGCCTAACTGTTCGGCGGCTTTCTTCTGATTAAACTGCTGTTCTTCCAATGCTTTAGTGATCATGCGCTTTTCCAGTGCCTCAATGGCGGAAGGCAAATCCATGCCATCTTCAGCCATAGACTCAATCCCAGCCGAAGCAGTCACTTGTGGGGCGGCTTGTTCGACTTGCCTGTCTGCTGGTTGTATCGAACTTTGAGGACCCTTGCGGAAAGTCCCAATCCGAAAGTTGGGTCGATAAGGGGAGTCGAACGGATCGAAAACGATATCTTCTATCATCTCATGATTGCGGTAAACAGCACGCTCCACGACATTTTTCAATTCTCTAATATTGCCCGGCCAATGATAATCCATCATGGCCTCCACCGCAGACTCGCTAATAGCAGGCGCGCTTTCCAACTCCAACTCGCGTGCCATTCTCATGGCGAATACCGATGCCAGCAGGGGAATATCTTCCTTGCGTTCTCGCAAAGCCGGTATGGTAATCACCTCAAAGGAAAGCCGATCTAATAAATCGTGCCGAAACTTGCCTTCGTCGCACAGTGCGGGAAGATCCTGGTTGGTGGCCGCCATGACGCGGACATCTACGCTCACGCTCTCAACGCCGCCCACCCGTTCAAATTCTCCGTATTCTAAAACCCGCAAAATTTTCTCTTGCAGAGCCATAGGGCTTTGAGCCAGCTCATCAAGGAACAAGGTGCCTTCATCGGCCAACTCGAACCGACCAGGCTTCTGGCGCGATGCGCCGGTAAAAGCGCCTTGTTCGTGTCCAAATATCTCCGACTCAAGGAGATCTGGAGAAAAAGCAGCGCAGTTAATCGAGACTTTAGGCTGCTGCCATCGAGGCGAGAGATAGTGAAGTCTGGCAGCAACAAGCTCTTTGCCCGTTCCCCTTTCCCCAATAATGAGAACCGGTCGATTTACCCGGGCCGCTAGAGATACCTGCTCCATTGTGTCCAAAAAAGCTTCGGACTCTCCAAGCATTCGATACTTCTCTACCAGCTCCGCCTGACTTTGCCTTTTAATATATCCGGATCTTCTCATGATTTGTGCATACTCCATCTCACCTGTCCATTCTACCTAAACTGAAGCCATCATGCAGACCCTATTTCACCTATTAGCAAGCTTTACGCATTTTCAGCTCGCGCTTTTCCCAATCACCGCCCAAATCCAGAAGGGAGTTCTAGACGTAGCCTCAGGAGGTACTTTGATGATAATACACTTAAAAACATAAGCTTAACCAGACACAACCCTACAAAACCTCGGTTTTAAAAAACCAATCCTTCTCCAAATTTCAACCTTCGCCTTTCGTTTCGCATCAGACACAGGGTAGAATAAATGAGTTGGTTTTCTTAATTGTTTCGAATGAGGTTTCCCATGACCGACGCTTCCACCCTAATGCTTGCTTCCGATGATGAGGCCCTTCTTACGGCTTTGCCCCAGAAACTCAAGGCCCGAGGATTTCGGGTATCTGCTAAAAGTTTGGCGGAATTAAATGAAGAAGCGTTGAGGAATCAGCCTTTTAACTCTATCCTTGTAGACCTTCCCGATAGTGATGGGGCCAGCCTCCCCGATCTGGACACCATTAGAGTCCTGAACCCGTTTATTCCCTTTGTTTTTTTGATCGGCCCCAATTCCGATACCTCAATTAACAGCCTGAAAGGCCCGTTCGCCGTGGTTCACAAGACAGATGTTGAGGGCATTTTTCTTGATAAATTACTGGATATTCTCCACTTCTTCTCGGATCGCAAGACACAACAGCCCAAAATTGTGCCAAAACATCCGCCCGATGTGAAGGATCTGGAGAAATTTGATCAGCGTTTAGGCTCGCTGCTCCAATCCATCCAGCACATGGCGGGCCATGAAACAGAGCAAGAACCCTTTTACAAGGTGATTCTGAAAGAGTTGTCCAATATTACCTCGGCTCGGGGCGGTAGCCTGTTCAAATTTGAAAAAGGAATGTTGGTGCTCAAATACTCATTGGACCCGGATCATGTTCCCGAATCCATCTCACTGCCGTTGCGGCCAGCAAGCCCGTTCAGCCAGGCCTTATCTCAATCAAAGCCTTTGCTAATAAAAGATATCCGTGGCTCTCAAGGACTTGCCCACAGTGGATGGAAAGGCTATAACGACGGTTCCCTCATGGTTTTGCCTCTCATGGATGCTCGCTTGAATATCGTGAGTCTGATCAGCCTTCACAATAAAATTGAGCCGCCCTTTAACGAACGAGACCTGGAACTGGCCCGGCTTTTTTCGTCAATTGCCTCCCAACTCATTTTCGGTCTTCCCATTGAGAATCGGGAGGATCATTATCGAGGCATACTGACTCAAGCCCCTATTGGCCTTATCTTATTTGACTTGGATGGCACAGTCGCAGAAGTCAATCGCTCGTTTTGCGATATCGTGGGACTGACAGCTCCGGAATGTTTGAAATTGAATATCTGGGATATAACCAGTGAAATCTATCGGGCGCCCGAGCAAACCCTGCTCCAAGAGTTAGGTCATCTCACCCGGTCAACCCTTTTCCAGAAGTACCTGGAAGTTGGGGATCGAAAAATTAAGGTGGGATGCCGATACACGCTTTTCAAATCTCAGCAGAAGAATCTATTCCTGGCTTCGGTTGAAGTACTATCTTGAATTTAAAATGTTTAGGTTAGGAAGAGTTGCAGCCGTGAACCAGAAAATTTGTGGCCGCCGCCTGTCCGGTTTCAGTCTTTTTAAATTGGGGGCAAAGAGAAACCCATTACCTGGATGTTTCATATTTCCAAGCCGGAAGCGTGACAGCGCTGCATAAAATAGCGCCACGTGAAAGGCCCTATGATACAATGGCCATGGAGACAGGTATCGGAGAAAAATCTAAATGATATTGATGGTTGGTGTAAGCGGGAAAATGGGTCGTATGCTTACGAACCTTTTGAGTCGCGAACTGGGATATGATTCTGAGCATGTGATGTCTGGAGGCGCGCTGGCCGACCATTTGCGAACCAGCGAAGTAGAGCTGATTCTTCTGAGCATGGAACTTCCGGAAAACAAGAGTTCCTACCTGCTGCAGCAACTTCGTAAATCCTTTACTCTATTAGATCTGCCAGTGATTGCCCTCATTAGGGGCAGAAGCCCTGATCGCATTGCTGAGGCCCTGGAGCTGGGCGCCAATAGCTGTATGGGCACGCCTCTAAACGCCAAGGTTTTTAAGGCTCGAATCAAGGTGATGCTGCAAACCCGCAGGCTTTATCAGTCCGTTTGTCCCGGATCTTCCACCATGACCATTATGCAGGAAAAAACGCAGGAAGTGGCCAGGCTTCATGAACATATCACGCAAGGCGTGGAAGAATCGGATATTACCCAGACAATTCAATCCATCTATGATGATGATAGTCAGGACAAAGCCACGCCATGCGAGTTCCCCATGTTGCTGATCATCGCCAATAGGAGCTTTTTCAGTAAGACGATTTGGATCGGAAAACAGAGTCTTCTCGCAATGGCGTTTGAGGCGTTGCCCAAGGAAATGGATTATCAGGTGCAGATTATTACGCCCGATGGCGAACCCCTGGCCCTGGACGTGCAGGAAACCCATCGCGAGATCATGGACGAAGTGGACGCGGGTCAAATGAAGCTGCATTTGAAAATCAACAATGCGCCGGATTCCTACGATACATTTCAGCAAACGCTTCAGGCAGCCTTCCAGGCCAAGGGCATTTCCGGTGTGGAATCGGTTTTTCGCGGAGAAAAGGTAGCTGGTCTATTACAGGGAAAACCTAAGTCAAGCAAGGTGTTTAGTTTAACGGGCGGCATCCGCTACCGGTATCAGCGCTTGCTGGGTCGTGGCGGTTTCGCAATGGTCTATCTTGTAGAGGACCTGACCCTCAGGCGTTCGGTCGCCATGAAGGTGCTCAACCGAAAATACGCGAAAATGGACGACGCTCGCAATAACTTCCTTTCAGAGGCGCAGATCGCCGCCCAGTTCCATCATCCCAATATTATCTTCCTCTACGATGTAGGCGATATTTCCGGAAAAGATTTCGGCCGCTATCTCGATTTTCCCAAGGATATTTTGGACAAACATCCCGAACGGCTTATCTATTTCACCATGCAGTATGTGGAAGGCCAGACCTTGAATGAGTGGCGGGAAACCCGGGTTAAAATCAAGAAAAAGGAGTATATGGAGATTTTCTGGGGTATTGCCAAAGCCCTGGAATACGCCCACTCCAAGGGTGTGATTCACCGTGATATTAAACCCGACAACATTATGATTACCGAGGGGTTGCACACATTGGTGGCCGATTTTGGCATCGCAAAACTGGATGCGCTCCAAGACGACCCGGAGTCGGAAATCACCACCAACGGCAAAACCATGATCACCTGCACGCCTCAATACGCCTCCCCGGAACAAATAACCGGCCAGGAAATGGACTATCGATCGGACATCTACAGCTTTGGCATCCTCATGTACGATGTCCTTGTTGGCGATCCGCCCTTTAAATCCAAAAGCATGGGCGCCATGATGCGCATGCATATGGAACAAGAGCCTGAGCCCATCTGCCTGCGAAATGATGAGGTAAGCCCGGCCTTGGAGGCCTTCGTTCTCAAATGCATCGCAAAAAAGCCGAAGGACCGATACCAGAACGCCGAAGAGGTTAGCCAGATCCTAATTGAAATTAAAGGCAGCAAAAACCGCTCTCGCCAGGTTACCAAAGAGGAAGCCCTGGCCGACCTGATTGAGGAGGCGGTAGAAGCGGAAGACGCGCGAGAAGCATCTGATAATTTGAAGAATATGATCGCCTACATTCACTCACACAAGACCTATGACGATGTGGATTACATAAAAAAAATCAAGAGCCGCCTGTCCGAACCCTCATTACAGCACAGGTTGGTGATCAACAATCTCAACTCGGAGGGCAGCCACCTGCTCTTTGACTTTTACAAGGAACTCAGCTCCAGCGCTGTGGTATTTGGTTTGTTGATGATGTTCAAAAAGGAAAAGGAGCCATGGAAAAAACTGGCCCTGGCCCAATACGCCATCCTCAGCTCTGGTCGCAACCTGTTCCCGCTCGTGCTTTTTGGCTTGGACCTTCCAGATCCCGAAGCCGCCATCATGCTGGCGTCCTTTTCCGATATGTCCTATCGCAACCAGGAACCTATTTTCCTGAAGTGGGCGGAACATCCCGGCCTGGAAACGCAGAGCAAATTGCTGAGCATGCTCTATGCGCTGAACAGATCCGAAGCGGAGACCCTGGAAATCCTTAAATGGTTTTCGAGCGGCAAGGGTACGAAGCACGAAGACATTAAATCTCGCGCCACCAAGATGTTGGAAGAATATTAAAACCGGTTTTTTTTAAAAAGAGGAGCGCTCATGTCTCGTTTCATCAAGCCTTTCTCAATCTTTCTTTTCACCCTCTTTCTCGCTTTTAACCCGGTCGCCGCAAACGATCTCGCCCTTGTGAAACCTGAACAGGTCGGCATGTCATCGGAACGCCTGACCCAAGTGGACCGTTACTTTCAAGAACAAGTTGATGAGG
>JBNKOV010000082.1:0-12551 GCA_050294955.1 Holophagae bacterium | reverse complement strand
GATTCAATGGTCGAATAATAAGGACCAATGCAACCTCTTGAAAACATTTCCTTTTGTCAAACATAGATAGTGTAGAAATTCTCAAACTGGGTAAAGATCAGCAGTTTGGTTTTGGGCTGAACCTGCTTNAACTTTAATTCTAGGTTCCTCTATAGGTCTTAGACGATGCGGGTTACATGAATGCTTTCAATCCCTCAACCTGGCCGGGTTTTTGCTTTATAATTGAGGGAGGCGTTTTCGCCCAATGACCTTGAAGATGAGAGAACTGAGCCATGTGTGAACTCTTCGCTATGTCTACCAAACTGCCCGCCGATGTGAACTTCTCCCTCACCGAATTTGCGAAACACGGCGGTGAGACCGGACCCCATAAAGACGGTTGGGGCATCGCCTACTACCGGGACGGTGATGTGAACACGGTGCGCCAGGCCGACTCTGCGGCCAATAGCGACTGGGTGAAATTTATTCAACAACACCATTTCAAGGCCACAACCGTCATCTCTCATATTCGTTACGCGACTCAAGGCGCTCTGGTCCTCAAAAATACCCAACCCTTCCATCGCGAATTGGGCGGCACCATCCATACCTTTGTCCACAACGGCGACCTGGGAGACCTGGCCAGTCGATGTCCCCTTGGACCCGCCAGCCCGTTCCAGCCCGTGGGTGAGACCGATTCGGAACGGGCCTTCTGCGTGCTCCTGAGTCGTCTCTTGCCCCTTTGGCGAGATGAAAACCGGGTGGGCGCGCCGCCCATTGAAAAACGATTCGACGCGCTCAACGCCTTTGCTCAGGAGTTTCGCGCCTTTGGCTCGCTCAACTTCATCTATTCCGACGGCGTCACCCTGTTCCTGCACAGCCATAAGCGGCGGAACCCCGGCGACGCGGAATGCACCTTTCCCGGATTACATGTGCTGGTGCGGGGCTGCGAAGTGGAAGACGTCCCCGATGTCAAGGGATTGGAGATCGATAGCCACTGGCAGAATGTGGTTTTAGCCGCCTCGGTCCCGCTGACCGATGAAATGTGGTTCCCATTGCCTGAAGGCGAGCTGCTGGCGGTGGAACGAGGGGAGATATTATTCTGCAAACACCAATTCTAAGCCTCGTCTAGACCATCCCCCGTTAGAAAAAAATGAGTTAAAGCACGGGTTTTAGCGATTTTATGGGCAATTGGCCAGGAATCGACTGGACGAACCGGGTGCGGCATGGCATAATTCAAACCGTTGAATACCGGCTCAACATCATCAACTCAACAACGCCCTATTAGCCGGATCACGGGAGTTAAAGTGACACCAGGCCGAGAGGGCGTAAGCGCCCTAATGAAAAAAATGCAAGGCGATCAGGTCGAATCGTCCACCAAATTTGGAACCTTTGGGGGCGTATTCACGCCGACCGTTCTCACCATCCTCGGCGTCATCATGTACCTCCGCCTGGGTTGGGTAGTTGGCAACGCTGGCCTAATGGGCGCTATCATCATCATTCTGCTAGCCAAGTCGGTGACCATCTGCACCGGTCTCTCCATGTCGTCCATCACCACCAATATCAAAATTGGACCGGGCGGCGCCTATTCCATCCTCTCTAAATCCCTCGGATTAGAAGCTGGCGGCAGTATTGGCATACCCCTCTACATCTCCCAAACCCTGTCAACCGCCCTCTATATTGTGGGTTTCGCTGAAGGCTGGCTGCGCATTTTTCCATCCCACAGCAAGATCATAGTGCTCCTGTTAACCTGGATCGCGGTCCTGGGAATCTCCTACATCAGCGCCCGGTTCGCCATAAAAATTCAGTACGTCGTACTGGTAATCCTGGGCGTGTCCATTGTTTCCTTTCTTTTCAGTCCGGCGGAACCGGTAGATAAAATCGTTCTGTGGAGCGACTTTGAAGAAGTTGGGTTCTGGTCGGTTTTTGCGGTCTTCTTTCCTGCGGTTACGGGCATTATGGCGGGCGCCAACATGTCTGGCGATCTGAAAGATCCCAAAAAGGCGATTCCCTTTGGCACCTTAACCGCCATTGGCGGCACTCTGGTTATCTATGTAGGCTTGGCCATTGTTCTCGCTCGGGTTGCGCCAATGGAGGCGTTGCGCGATCCCGCGAATCAAATGATCATGGTGGACCTGGCCTGGTGGGGTCCCGCCGTGTTGGCCGGCATTCTGGCCGCAACCTTTTCCTCCGCTTTGGGCAGCATGCTGGGGGCGCCTCGCATTTTGCAGGCGCTCGCGGAACAGAAGACCGTGCCCTTTCACCAGCATTTCGCCGATAAATCCAAAGACGGCGAACCCAGAAAGGCCATTATCTTCACCGGCGGCATTATCCTGGTGGCGCTCCTGCCCGGTAATTTAAACGCCCTTGCTTCTCTCATAACCATGTTCTTCCTATTTACTTACGGTATGCTGAATCTGGTGGTGTTCATTCAACAGAGCATGAAGATTATCAGCTTCCGGCCCACGTTCAAGATCCCTCGCATCGTGCCCTTTCTCGGCGCCTTCGGTTGTATCTTTATGATGTTCCTTATCAACGTGGCCTTTAGCCTGGTGTCCATTGCGGTGATTATTGTTTTGTATGGCTATCTGGAACGAAAGGGACTTGAGTCCGATTGGGGCGATATTCGCGGCGGCATGTTCCTGGTTCTCGCGGAACGGGCCTCTCGCATTGCGGCTCGTTTCCCCAGGCACCAGATTTCCTGGAAGCCCGATCTGCTCATTCCCATCGAGGATCCCCATCTCTGGGGCGGTCCGCTGCTGTTTATTCGCAGCATCATCTACCCATCGGGCAGTGTGTTCGCGCTTACGGTAAAACCGGAGGAAACCGAAGAGGCCCAGGTAGCTTTGGAAAATCTCATGGAGCCGTTAACCCAACAGGGCATGTTGGTGAATCCGGCGGTGATTGAGGACAACGACTTTTTACACGGCGCGAAGCTGGTTATCCAAACCCTTAAAAGCGGCGCGTTTCGACCCAACACCTTGTTTCTGACCCTGGGGTCCGATGTGAAGAAGGACGACACCATTCGGGCGCTGATCGAGCATGCGGGCCGACACAGCATGGGCGCTACAGTTCTGGTTCAACATCCCCGGATGGCGTTCGGCATGCAAAAGGACGTGAATCTGTGGCTTCGCGACAAAAGTCCCAACTGGCATCTCGCCATGTTGATTGCGCTTCAGCTTCAAATGAACTGGGGCGGTATTATCAACCTTGTGACCGTTGCGGAGCGAAAGAAGGATGTGCAACATTTCAAGACCTTTTTGGAATGGATCAGCGATCAGGCCAGGCTCCCAGCATCCACAGAGTTCCATGTGCTGGTGTGCGATTTCTCCACGGCGCTTGAAAAGTCGCCCAAGGCAGATATCAACATCTTTGGTCTGGCCGATCAGGCATCCATTGAGTTCCTTCGAACCACTTCCGACCTGATAAACGGTTCCTGCTTATTCGTTAAGGATTCGGGTTGGGAAAGCGCCCTGGCCTAACCTGGCTGTGATTCTGGTCACGCTTTAGCGGTTTGGGATTGCGCCTTGTCCAGCATGTGATAGTCTGATTTTGCACCTTTCGATGCGTTTTCTGGCCTTCCTCTGGGAGGTCGAGATGATGAGTAGAATTTTTAGCGCCTGTCCTCTGGGAGTTCAGGCCGTTCCCATAACCGTTGAAGTGGATGTTCGAAAAACCAATAAGCAGCTCTGCAAGGTGAGCATTGTAGGGTTGCCAGACGCGGCGACGCGCGAATCCAAGGATCGCCTTGTTCCCGCCATTACCAATAGCGGCTACGCCCTGGATTCCGATGAAATCATCATCAATCTCAGCCCGGCGGACCTGCGCAAGGAAGGCACGGCCTACGATCTTTCAATGGCCATTGGCATTCTGGCGGCTCGGGGCATCATCAAACCGGAAAGCCTGGATGGCGTCCTTATCTTGGGCGAGTTGGCCCTTGACGGAACGGTTCGGCCCGTGAGGTCTGTTCTGGCTTCGGCGGAATGTGCGCGCAAGCAGGGCCTTCACACCTTGATTGTGCCTAAAACCAATGGCATGGAAGCGTCTCTAGTTGAAGGTCTCACCTTGTATGAAGTGGACAGTCTGGCCGCTCTCATCCACTTTTTCAGGGGCAAACGACCTCTAACTCCCTTTGGCCGAACTCGTGCAGACACCACCCTGTCCCTGCCCGATCTCCCAGACCTGCGAGAGGTGAAGGGCCACGCCGGGGTGAAGCGGGTATTGGAGATTGCAGCGGCGGGTTCCCACAACCTATTGCTCTACGGCCCGCCCGGTTCAGGTAAATCTATGTTAAGTAAGCGCTTGCCAGGAATTATGCCCCCACTGATGCGGGAAGAGATCATAGAAGTAACCCGCATCTATAGCTGCGCGGGCAAGCTCGACGCCAGAAATCGGGTCATGATGCAACGACCTTTCAGAGCGCCCCATCACACCGCCTCGCCGGCAGCCATGATCGGCGGCGGCCCCATTCCCAAACCGGGAGAGGTCACCCAAGCGCATCGAGGCGTCTTATTCCTAGATGAGTTCCCCGAGTTCCCCCGATCGGTATTGGAAGTGCTGCGGCAACCCCTTGAAGACCGGCATGTTACCATTAGCCGAGCGAGTCAGCAGATAACCTTTCCTGCGGACTTCCTCATGGTGGCAGCCATGAACCCCTGCCCTTGCGGGTGGAAAGGGGATCATCGCAGGCATTGCCAATGCACCTGGAATAGGATCTTGCAGTATCGTTCTCGTATTTCAGGACCTCTGCTTGATCGCATCGACCTCCATGTGGAAGTGCCGGTGCTCCCTATGAGAGTCATACGCAAGCTTCCCCCTTCGGAATCCAGCGCACAGGTGCGCAATCGGGTGATCAAGGCCCGGGCGGTCCAGCGGGAACGGTTCCAAACACCCCTGGTCACCAACGCGACCATGTCCCCTAAACTCCTACAAACCCACTGCGTCCTGCCGGATCATCTCGCCGAAATCGTAGAAAAGAAAATCGAAAACCTGGGTTACTCCACTCGGGTGCATGATAAGATTCTGCGAATTGCCAGAACCATTGCGGACCTTGCGGGCAGGGAAGCCATTGAGGAAAACGATTTGCTGGAAGCCTTGGGCTACCGGCAATTGGACCATTCCCTCACCAATCAGGCCAAGCAGGCGCCTGAGGAGGTGAATCTATGAGATCCGTACCAGCCATCTACTACAACGGGCAAATTCACTTCGGGCTGTACTGCCCGGACTATATGGGGCCGGTCTCTGTTTTGGTGGTATTCCCCGAAGCTCAAGATTTAGAGTACTATGAAGACCAGATAGACCCCTTTGAGCTGGATCTCGTATCCCCGGCGCCTCCCGAAGATGAAGAGGAAGCCTTCTGGGAATACTACGATTACCAGCGAAGAATTGAGGAGGCGTTTTGACCCAATGCGGGGAGCCCGCCTCCCCGCGTTCCGTTCAATTCTCGTGTTTGGGAAATTCCAGGTGAAAGACAGCGCCCTTGCGCAGGCCTTCGCTGCTAACCGCAATTTTTCCATCCATCTCCTTCATCAACTGGTAACTGGTGAAAAGACCAAACCCGTGACCGTCCAACTTTGTTGTAAAGCCGAAACTGAACATTTTCGCCAACTGCTCACGACACAATCCAATGCCGTTATCCCTTATGGTGACAGCTACATGGGATTCTTCAATCGCAACATTAATCTGGAAGTGGCCAGTCTTCTCGGCGGCCAGGATCGCTTCAATGCCATTCTTAATCAGATTCACCAGAACGTGAAGGGCCTTGGGCTTTTCCACGAAGATGGTCGCCTCATCCGGACATTGAACATCTACCCTTATCTTGTGCTTCTGAATGGACATCTTCTCTATTTTGAGGGCGTCCGTCAAAAGATCCATGACCGGCAGTCTGCGCCGCCCCGTGAAACACTTCGCGTAGTTCTGTTGGGTTGCGATCAATTCCTTCACCAGGTTTAAATGGTCCTTCAGCTCATCCAACTCGTCCTTTAATTGGGCGTTGTCTTCCTTCATGAACTCGCCAATGCCTGCATAGAAATCGGGGAGGTGACGACCCGCTTTGTCTTTGGTGATATATTCCCCAATCCGCATCTTGTTTTCATGAAAAAGCTCATTGGCTTTAATGAGTTTGGGGATTTTGGAGTTTTTGGCCATTTCCGACAGGCTCTGAATACTAATATTAATGCTATTGAGAATATTGCCAATATTATGCAGAACACCAGTGGCAACCTGACCTGCGCCCACCTTATAGGATAATGACTTCAAAATCTGGTTGTTGTCCAAAACCAATTGAGGAGCCGCCTCTTTTATTACTACCACATAAACTTCGCAATGGGCCAACTGGAAAGGCGAGGCTTTAATGAAAACGGGCATGGCGTCGCCTTCTTTGCAGATGCAGATAGCCTCATCTCGGAAGGTGTTCCCTCTCGTGGTATTGTTTTTAACCTCTAGAAAAAGCGAGCCAATTCGCTTCTTCAGCAGCTTCTTGAAGTGAACATTGGGCGGATCTGCTGTAGAGTAGCCGAAAAGTTTTCCCGCCGTTTTGTTTAGCGACCTCAATCGCCAGTCCGAATTAAAAATGAGACAGGCATCCCATGTCATCTTAAAAATGTCTTGTAGCCGGTCACCAGCTACGTGTAGTGCTTCATCCATCCGGGCGTCCCCCATTTTGACTCAAGTTCCCAGACGTGATTTTATAAAGAAAACCAGTGTGATATTTCCCAATTATTACGACACAATCAGCAAACAACTGAAGTTATCATACCTCAAATGGCGGTGTGAATTCAAATGTAATACTAGTTTATATTGAAAAATGAGTCTTGAGTAGAATTTCAGGTAGTAGAGAATTGATGTAATCCAGATCTGTGGAACAGTAAAAGTCAGCGCTGGGATTCCCAGAAATCAAGCTGGTCGCGGTCTTGGATCAGCCTGCTGGCTCTATTGAGAAATTCAAGCGCCTTTTCCTCATAGCTTCTAGGCGCCTGATTGTTGCCAGATATCCTTCGCCAACTCTGCTCCATTTGCGCAAATCCCTGCTCCTCCATGCCTTGACCTACCATGATATATCCCTCAAGCGCTGCAATCTCCAGGCGTAGGTAGTGATCGTCGCTCACTTCCATGGCAAGGAGAGCCTGGGCTTTCTCCGCGTTTCTCTCAGCCAGGCGGAATTGCTTTTCATAGGCCTGCGCTTCCGCGAGATGTTTCAGGTCTTGGGCATGTTCCAGATTGGACTCCGGAGAGAGGCCTTCGGTGTCCAAAATTTCAAGCAGTAGAGGCAGCGCCTGATCGGGCCTGTCCTTTTTTAGCTTCAGTTTGGCAAGCGCTCGCAAGGTAGGCAGGCGCCGGGGATGGTGGTGATATTGGGGGGCTCTAAATATGTCTGCGGCTTCTCCTAGCAACAGATCTGCTTCATTGAGGCGGTTGAAATGGAGTTGGGCGATTCCCATGTTGAGCAAGGCCCAAGCTCGGGATGGGTCTTCTAAGTGGCGCTGTTCCACAAGGCGAAGGGCGTCTCCCGCCAGCTCAAATCCGTGATTCTGGTTGTCTCGGCTTATTTCCAACTCGGCCATCTGATTGAGAAGCACGGCCATGGGCTGCCAATGCTCTCCCTTGTCAAGCTCGCTTCGGGCCACGACCAGGAGGTGGAACGCGTGATCCGGTTCGTTGCGAATCTGGTGGATTCCGGCGAGGGCGCTCATGGCCATGGATCTGTATTCGGGTTGGTTGGGGAAGCGGGCGTCTAACAGGGCGAGCCCTCTTCCACTGAGGTCCGTTGGCGTGAGGCCGTGGCTTTCTTCCATCTTAAGCTTTTGGAACAGGTCGGTTATGAAGATGGATAGGGTGCTGAAGTCGGATAGTTTTCGGTCCTGACGGCGATTGTCTCTATGCAGTTTGAACTGCCAGAGAGAAAGGGAGATGATGAAGGCGACGGCGAGGGTGAAAATGTGGGAGCGTCGTCTCATGCGCCTGTTCTTTTTGGCGATCTGGTTGGAGTCATGGAGATAGTCTCGTTCCAGGTCGCCCGGGTAGATGTCCTTTCTTTCTACCATGATCAGCGTTTGCTGCAAGGGTTCTCCTCTCAAGAGGAGATCGGGATGGTTTTCAGATTTCTTCCAAATCCTGGCTGCTCCTCTCAGGCGGTCCAACAAGAGGATGGTTTCTCTATCTTCTCCCATCCATTCTTGAACACGGGGCCATTTTTTGATGAGCGCTTCATGGGAAACTTCAATATATTCAATGCCGTTTGTGTCGTCTCGTTGCCCGGTGAGCAGGCGTAATCGGGTGAGGCGGTGGAGCAATATTCTGGTTTGTTCCGGGCTCCCGGTGGTTTGGGTTATGTCTTCAAGGGTGGTTCGGCGGCTGCTGTCTTCTAGTTCAGAGCCTGGCTGTATGAGCCCTAGAGTGAGTATTTTACGGAAAATAGACTGGTCTTGGGGACTGAGCTGAAGGTATTCTGCTTCCGCTCTGCGGGTGAGGGCGCCTTCAATGCCGCCGATGGCATTGTAGGCTTCATGGGTGAGGCGTTGACCGTCTCGACGGTTATAGAGTTCCAGAAGCGTGTGCTGAAGCAGCGGCAGGGCGCTGGATGCGTTGTCCAGATCGTCCAACATGCGTTCTATGAGGTCTTTTTCAAAAGTGAGGCCTACTTCTCTCGCCGGTTCTTCTATGGAGCGAACGAGCGCGTCTCGGGTCATGGGCCGCATATGCACCGAGTTTTCCAGTAAATAGTCTTTCAGATCCGGGTACTGGGCGCAATGCTCCAGGAAATCCGAACGCATGGCCAATACAACCGCAACCTTGGGATTGGGCTGCTCCAAGGCGTACAGAAGCTGGGCCAGGAAAAAATCCGCTTTCGGTTCCTCCGCCAAAGTGAATATCTCTTCAAATTGGTCCACTACAATACATAACCGCGATGCATGGGAGATGTCGCACCAATTCCGAGCGATCTCAAAAAGGGCTGAGGGGTGATCTCTCAGCCGGACCGCATGGGTGGGGTCCGGTTCTCCAAACAGCGCTTCGAATTGAGAGGCCAGCTCATCCAAAGGGTCCGAGCCTGGCTGCATTAAGAGGACGCCATTTTCCTGGCGCCGCAGGATGGGGATCAGGCCCGCCTGCAGGACGCTGGATTTTCCACTGCCCGAGTAGCCCAGAATCGCTAGAAAGCGATGAGCCTTCATATGGCTGCGCAAGCGCTTGAGCATGGTTTCTCTGCCGAAAAAGAAGGAGCCGTCTTTTTCTCGAAAAAAGTCCAAGCCCCTGAAGGGGCAAATTGCCTGAAAGGGTCGTTCCTCCCGGCCAGAGGGTCGGCCCTGGATAGCTTTGGCAAGCGAGTTTAACTCGCCCTTTTCCAGCTCCTCAGAAAGCGTCGCCCAGGTCCGACGGCGCAGGAATTTGGGCAGATCAGATTCCTGATCCGGCTGTAAGGCTCCTGGCAATAGCAGGGGAATCATGCGCCGAGGTTTGAGGGCGTGCATCGCCTCAAGCTCGCCGCGCTGGAACGCATTTTTCCACGGGGCTTTTCCGGACGGGCCAATGGGCGCAATGCAACAATGACTCTCAGAAATCGCCCTGCGCAACGCCTCCTCAGCCAGCTCACCTGGACCCAGATGCCAGGTGGGAAGCCAGATCTTTAAATGACACTCGTCCTCCAGACGACGGGCAATGGTCTCAACCGAAGCCGCATCCTCGGGATCGTGCCAGAACACCGCATCGTATCGCGCCTTGGAATGAGAACTCTGCCTCACCCGCAATCCTCCCAGCAAACGCTCGATGTCCATCAACAGATCATCCGCCGATTGGTAGCGCTCTACCGGGTTCTCAGCCAGCAGGGCCAGGAGAATGTCGGATAATTCCCCGGAAATCGTATCCGCCTCCCTAACAGCCTCAGCAGCCGGAACTTCCAGGTCCCTCGGACGCTTCCCGGTCAGCATTTGGAATAACACAAGCCCAAGCGAGTAAAGGTCGCCGGAAACCGTAGCAGGACCGCCCTCCAGGCTCTCAGGCGGCGCAAATTCCGGCGTCAACATCAAACTGGGCCGCACTTCTTCAACCCCATGTCGGCTGGCAATGCCGAAATCCAGAATTTTGGGAATCCCTTCATGGGTCACCATAATGTTGCCGCATTTAATATCCCGGTGCAACACCCCCTTCCGATGAGCGTAGGTAAGACTCAAACAGATCTGGCGGAACATGGCCAGCGCTTCCCCGCGAGAAGGTTTCGCAGTGGTCAGCCACACGTCAATCGTCTGGCCCTCAACATATTCCATCACCAGATAGGGCCGTTGATCTTCCGTGGCGCCGCCGTCCAGCAACATGGCAATATTGGGATGCTTTAAATTTGCCATTATCTGGCGTTCCTGGAGAAAAAGGTCCAACTCCTTTTTGCTGATATGCTGTGTTTTAACCAGTTTAACGGCGGCCAGCATCTGAAACTGACGATCCGCTCTTCGGGCAAGCCAGACCGAACCCATGCCGCCCACGCCCAGCTCTCGATCCAAGACCCATGGCCCCATCTTCCGGCCCTTCAGATCATTCAAAACAGGCTTATTGTGCGCGGAATGAAAGGGTTGCTCCAATTGAGACGTAGACGAACCGTCAATATCAAGCAACGACATAACCTCGTTAAACAGAGATTGGTCACCCTCACAGGCGTCTATGAGCCATTGCTCCCTCATCAATTGGGGCACATCATCCAGCGAAAGCATAATCTCCTTGACCTTCATCCATCGGTCTCTGTCCATAAAGCCTCCCTTGTCCCCATGATTTTAAAACGGTTTCTTGGAAACAAAGCAAAGAAAGGCCAGCACTTTGGCTATAGACGACAACTGCTTGAAACTCGAGTCTTCAGGTGGCTGAATAGTCTGCGTTTAAAAAGAAAACCCAGTCGCTTCTTCCCCAAGTCAAAAATCCTGAAAATCATACCAATTGGATAAGGACTTGTGGAAGGAACGCCATTAAAAAAACGGGATGGCTGGCTACACATGACAGCCGTTAAGATGAGGGTTGCGTATCAAAGAAAGCCACTTTACCAACCTGAATTCCATTAGACTTGTTTGTGGAAAAAGAATGGCCCTTGGGTTAAAAGATGTTGTTGTGTTTGGTAGGTCATTATTAGTTAAATTGAAAACAAAAAGAATTCCGAAAAGATGAAGAAGATCTGCAACATCTCCTCCGACGCCCCCGTAAAAATACTTCCATTAGGGGGGCTGACTTACTGTGAGTCTTTTGATTTTGCAAGTTCACTATGGTCCAATGCGAGATCGCAAAACAAACTGAAGACTCGAACATTGTATGACAAGAATTGAATGGATTTTAATTTGTTTAAATCCCGCCCCCGAAAAAACTACCAGAGAGATGGATATGAGCACATTGACAAAAGATTTCAGGTTTACTGAACAGGAATTGTCCGACTTTAAAGAAAGAGGTTATGCTGGTCCCTTCACACTTTATGAAGAAGAAGAGATGAATGAATACTGGAGAAAGTTAAGACCAAAACTACTAAACCGAAAGTACTCCATTTACAACACTGGACAAGGCGCTCCGGAACTCAGCAGCATCTCCAATTACGACCGTCATTTAGACATTGAATTTCTGGCCAACCACATTTCCCAGCCTGGGATCATCGACCGAATTTCTGGAATCCTGGGCGACGATATCCTGTGCTGGCGATCCGAATTCTTTCCCAAATACCCCGGCGACGAAGGCACGGATTGGCATCAGGCCAATAATTTTGGCGCCGTTGCAGGGGACCGAAAACCCCAGATCGAATGGACAGAGGGAAAGCGTTTCCAAGGGGCGCTTACGGTGTGGACCGCATTCACCGAATCTACCATCGAAAACGGCTGCTTGCAGTTCATTCCGGGAACTCACAACACTATGTACTACGACGAATCCAAGAAGCTGGACTACGACGAGGCCATCTTCAATCAGAAGGAGAAGGACGGGAAGAAGCGGGGCTTTTTTGGTTACGATTATCGGCAGTTGCAAATCGATCCCAACTGGCGGCCCGATGAGTCCAAAGCGGTGTCCGCAGTCATGCGTCCCGGCCAGTTCATCATCTTCTGGTCTACCCTCATGCATGCCTCACATCCCCATACAGGCAAGGAAGATATGCGCATGGGCTACACGGTTCGCTACCTACCTACATCCGCAAAGATCTTCCCCTACTCCAAGTCCCTGGAAGAGTACGGCGGCAAGGGCAGTCTGGAGAATTACGGCGCAGTGCTGGTTTCCGGACGGGATACCTACAAGCATAATAAAATCAGAACGGAAACCACTCGGGGTTTTCCCTTTATCACCCGATAACACCCGCAAAAACCACCCAAGCGCCCCCATCCTTTAAGGCCGTCTTTCCGGCCAAGGGGGAACCTGCGCCATCCGCAGGGTTTCAGCATTTTTTGATCCCAATCAGATGAAGAACAAGGAGATTGACATGAAGGTTGCAGTACTGGAAAAGACCGCTACAGAGGACGTGCTTTGCGAAATGTGGCGCGGCATTTTTGACAAAGAAGAGATAACTCCCGATGATGATTTCTTTGCCCTGGGAGGCAACTCCATCACCGCGATCAAGTTCATTTCACAGGTTG
>JBNKOV010000081.1:0-12648 GCA_050294955.1 Holophagae bacterium | reverse complement strand
TCGGCGGCGTAGTTTACAATATGTACAACGCCTGGGTTGGCACTGCTCCTTTGACTTTCCAGCTCACCATGCGCGTTCACTACTCCAGCAACTATGAAAATGCTTTCTGGAACGGTTCTTCCATGACCTTCGGCGACGGCGCCAGCACTTTCTACCCCCTGGTTAGCCTCGACGTTTCAGCTCACGAAGTATCTCATGGCTTCACCGAGCAGAACTCAAACCTCACCTACTCCGGTCAGTCTGGCGGCATCAATGAAGCCTTCTCCGACATGGCTGGCGAAGCTGCAGAGTTCTACATGAACGGCACCAACGACTTCCTGGTAGGCGCTCAGATCTTCAAAGGCAGCGGCGCCCTTCGCTACATGTCCAATCCTCCCCAAGACGGCAGCTCTATTGGTCATGCCTCCAACTACTACAACGGAATGGACGTTCACTACTCCAGCGGCGTATACAACAAAGCATTCTACCTCCTGGCCAACACTTCTGGCTGGGGCGTTCAGAAGGCTTTCAAAGCATTTGCCAGAGCAAACCAGGTTTACTGGACTTCCAGCACCAACTTTAATCAGGGCGCTTGCGGCGTTGAAGACGCTGCTACCGACCTGGGTTACTCTGCTGCAGACGTAACTGCTGCTTTCTCTTCTGTAGGTGTTTCCTGCGGCGGAGGCGGCGGTCCTTCTTGCGCACCTTCCGGCGCTTCCTGCTCCAGCAACTCTGATTGCTGCTCAGGTTCCTGCTCTGGCTGGTTCACCACCACCTGTAACTAAGATCAATTTATACATCGGTTTTTGATCGAGGAGAAATCAAGGCAGTCGTCTTCGGACGGCTGCCTTTTTACTTTTTTGGCCACACAACCTTGCCATTTTTTCAAAGCGCCTCGCGAAATCGGCTGGCCTTAGCTTCTTTTCCCCAGGATTCATAAAGCTTGATCAAACCCTCTACATTTCTTTGGTACTTAATTCCTGAAACCTGATTCTGATGAAGTAATGCATCACTTTCCAGCAGCAGGGGTTCCGCTTCTTCATAACGATTCTGACCCGTAAGGCAGACCCCCATGCTGCTTTTGGCATAGGCTATTAGATTATGGTCAGAGGGAAGATTCTTTTTAAAAATGATCAAAGCGCCGTCAATGCATCGCTCAGCTTCCACATAATCACCCTGTTCGTTGAGAATATTGCCTTTAAGCAAAAGCGATTGCCCAATTCGGGTGTGATCCTCCGGGTAAACCACGCCATAGACTTTGAGAGCCTGCTCTATGTAACCAAGAGCCACGCCATAGGCTTTCTTCCGATAGTTCACACCAGCCAGATTATGGTAATCCAATCCGACACCTGCATGGTTGTCTCCCAATAGGTTCCGTTTAATGTCCAATGATTGGGCCAGCAGTGAAAGGGCCTCGTCGTATTGGTTTCGTTCGATCACAACCTGAGCAAGATTGCCAAATGCCGTCGCCCTATCGGGATGATTCTTTCCATGTAAAACCTCCAGCCGATCTAAAACCTGACGATACAATATCTCCGCTAAATCCAAATCTCCCAGGTAGTGTGCGTTCACAGCCAGGTTGGAGGTTATGGTTGCCACGTCCTGGTGGCCATCGCCATTCAAACGTCGCGCCATGGCAAGGGCCTCTGAGAAAGCCTTGCCAGCCTCCTCATAACTTCCCTGTTCCATGCAAACCATGCCATATTCGTTGAGCGCGTTCTGCCAGGAAACCCGATCATCTCCCAATTCGGCGAACATGGCCATTGATTGCTTCAGCAGGGAAGAAGCACTCTCATAATCGCCAAGATAGAAACGGGTGGTTCCCAATTCCTTCGCGCCCTCAGCAAGCTTGAAATGTGGGGGATTATAGAGTTCTTCCAAAAGATCAAGAGCGCTTTTTAAATACGTCTCCGAGGACTGATAATGGCCAAGACTCCAAAAGGTGGAGCCAATGGCCGAATAAATTTCCGCCGCAATTTCGGGCTGCTCCCCAAACCGGGCCTCAATGGTTCCTGCAGCCCGTTCTAGAGCCTCTGCAACGGTCACCTCCCTGCCTTCCCCTTCATAAGGATTGGGAGAGGCCACCATTTCCTTCAGAAAAGCCACAACCGTTTTTGCCTTTTCCGCTTCTTTCTGAGCCCGATGCGCCTGAATGGAAATCCCCACAACAGACACCACCAGAAACATCGAGGTTAAAAAGGCGGCTATTACGCCCATCCTATGCCGAAGAAAAAATTTACGCACACGATACCCCGTAGAGTCTAGCTGGGCTGAAATAGGCAAACCATTGAGAAAACAGCTGATATCTTCTCTCAGTCGCCCCACGGCTTCATATCGTCGCTCCGGTTCTTTTCTCATAGCCATGGCGATGATTAAATCCAAATCGCCGCGAAGGATTTTAGCCAATTTCCCCGAAGAAACTCGCCTGCATTGGGCAATCTGATCTTTTGATGCGTCACCTTTTGCTACAACTGTACTGGGCTTTTCCGGCTCCTCTTCGGTCACGACCTGTTCCCATTTTAAAAGCGACTCTCCAGATTTCCTGCAGAGAGGCATTCTTCCAGTCAGCAAATAATAAAGGAGAACGCCCAGAGAATAAACATCCGAGGCAGTAGATACCGGCTTGCCCTGAATCTGTTCCGGGGCGGCGAATTCGGGAGTTATAAACCGGGCCGCAGGCGTGGTGAGCGCGCCACCTTCCACCAACTCCTCGTCCAATGGTTTTGCAATGCCAAAATCGAGTAACTTGGGCTCACCTTCCGGGGTCACCAGAATATTGCCAGGTTTCAAATCCCGGTGAATGATAAGATGTCGATGGGCCGATGCAACAGCATCGCAGATTTTTTGAAAGAGCAACAGGCGCTGATTCACTGTCAGTTTGTTTTTGTCACAAAAGGCGTCCACAGGTTCCCCGTCTATGTATTCCATCACGAAATATGGCATGCCGTCATCGGTCACGCCGCCTTCAAGAAGACGAGCAATATTGGGATGAGTTTGCAAAGCCAGCACCTGTTGTTCGCGCATGAATCGTTGCACCAGAAGCTTTGAATTCCATCCGGCCTTGATCAGTTTCACCGCAACCTTCCTCTTTAGTTGAGGTTCATCCTGAACGGCTTCATAGACCCTGCCCATGCCGCCTTCGCCAATACACCGGATTAATTCAAAGTTTCCAATCCGACGACCTGAAAAAGATTCATCGAACCCAGCCTCCGATTGCGTGGAAAAATCGTATCCTGTGAGGAGTGGAAGGGTTTTGTCCAAAACATGATCCTCAGTATCCTTGCCCAGTAAACCCTCAATTTCAGCTTTCAACTGGACATCGTCGCCACATTTTTCAGCGAGTATCTTTGATCTCTGCTCTTTTGAGGCTTCTAAAACATCCTCAAGAATAGCCTTCATCTTCCGCCATTTTTTTTCCTGCTCATCCATGACTCAGTCCTCCTGGCAGAGACATCCAATGACGCAGCATAACCCGGGCGACTTGCCATTCGCGATTGATGGTTCTGGTTGAAACAGCCAAGATTCGGGCTACGTCTTCTACGCTCAAACCACCAAAATATCGAAGCATAACCATTTGGTGCATGCGCGCATCTCGAACCTTTAACTTTTGAAGGCCTTCATCCAGAGCAATCATCTCGGTGAAAGCTCTGGCTCCGCTCTCTGGCTCGTCCTCCATATCCTGACGAACCAGTTCGCCGCCATGTTTAACCCTAAGCTTTCTCCTGGCCCGCTCCACCAAAATCCGCCGCATGGCAGTTGCAGCCGCCGCAAAAAAATGTCCGCGGTCATCCCATTCCAGATCCTGATCACCCACCAGCCTGAGATAAGCCTCATGCACCAATGCAGTTGGCTGAAGGGTAGCAGCGTTTTTTTCTTTATTCAGCCAGCTCCTGGCCAATATTCGCAACTCGTTGTACACAAGAGGAAGCAATTCTTCGCCCGCAATGGGGTCGCCCTTTGCAACTGCTCCCAATAATTTTGTAACTCGCGTCTGTAATTCGGCGCCCACAGCTCCCCCCAAAATCTCATCCCCAATAGAACTCGGAAGATAGCCTTAGACCATTATTGGAACGGAGCATTCATCGCAGTCATACCTGTAACCACTATCTACCGGTGTTGCCTCATTCTAATATTCTACAATTAAAAATCCTGGCTGTCGAGGAACGATGCTTTCTTCGTAGGCAGTGGCGTGAAATTAAAGAGATTTCTGCATCCATGAACAGGATTTGCTAAAAATGTGCCATAATCAGGCTATTAGCGAGGTTTCCATGACACATTACGAGAGGCTCTACAAGCTTGCCCGGGACCTGCAAAGTGAGATGGAGCGACAAAAACTGCCCCGCCTGGTTTTAGAACACGCCGTGGAGGCTGCCAAAGCCAACCGCGGTTTTATAGTAACCAAAGAACTGGGACAATATCGAGTGAGTCATCAGATTCATTTTGACCGCAGAGTAGAAGAGAAAGAGCGGCGACGATTCAGCCGGGGACTGATCCGGGAATGCCTCAACACTGGAAAACCAATTTTTACAGCGAACCTCACATCCGATGATCGATTCAGACTAAATCAGAGCGCCCAGCGCCTGGGTCAAATTTCGGTGGTGGCTTGCCCCCTGTCCTATAGCGACGAGATCTACGGTGTGATTTATCTGGAAAGCAAGAAAAATCAAGCTTTCGACAATTCTGCCCAAACCTTCCTATTAGAATTAGCGGACCTCACCGGCCTCCATCTGCGAAATGCATTGGAATATGAGGCTCTTCAACAGCTAACCCAAAAAAAGGAGATCGAACTCTTTGCCCAGTATAATTTCGGTGAAGTCATCGGTCGCCATCCCAGCATGATCTCGTTGCTGGATCAGGTTCGGCGTATTGCAGACTCAGAGGCAACCGTACTCATTAATGGAGAAACGGGCACAGGAAAAGAATTAATAGCACGGGCAATCTACCTCAATAGCAAACGAAAAAACAAACCGTTTGTTACACTGCATTGCGGCGCTCTACCCGAATCGCTCTTCGAAGCCGAGCTGTTCGGCTACAAGCGCGGATCCTTCACCGGCGCAGTCAAGGACCGCATGGGGCGAGTATCCAAGGCGGAAGGAGGCACCTTATTCATAGACGAAGTAGGCGAAATCCCCATGAGCGTTCAGGCAAAACTCCTGCGTTTCTTCCAGTTTGGCGAATTTCAGAGAATTGGCTCGGATCGAGCGGAAAAAGTAGACGTCCGAATCCTCACAGCAACCCATCGCGATCTGGCCGCAATGACGGCCGCAGGTCAGTTTCGCGAAGATTTGTACTACCGTCTCAAGGTCATCACTGTACGGCTGCCCCCTCTTCGGGAAAGAAGGAGCGATATCCCGTTGCTTATAAAGGCCTTTCTGAAGAAGAAATGGGCGCGACAAGGCGAGCCGCGCCTTTCACCCTGTCTCAATAACACCCTTCTTCGATACGACTATCCCGGAAATGTTCGAGAACTCTTTCATCTTATCGAAAGGTTCTGTGTGTTGGCGGATGGCGCCCTTATTGATGAAAGCCTGCTGCCGGAGGAAGTACCAGCCGAATATGCGCAACAAGACACCTCCAAGAGCTGGTTCTCCGAACCTTCCCAGATTACCAATGAGGACCTGAAAGAGGCTCGAAAGATTGTTACCCGAAGGGCAGTGGACAAGATTGAAATCGATTTCCTCAAATCGATCCTCAAACATCATAAAGGCAGTGTTTTGGCAGCCGCAAAACAAACCGGAATGCAGAAGACCTATATCTACAAATTACTCCGCAAACACGGTCTCAACAATCACTAACCCGGGCGCCCCAAGTGGGGAGCCCGTGATCATATTTCTAGTATTTTCGCTCAACTGCTTGAGGTTTAAAAAAATTCCCTGCACTCAGGCCATTTCTCAGATCGTGCGGATTGCCAAAAGGCATCTCAAACGATGTGTTTGATCGTAAAATAACCTTCTATTCTATCCACGATCAGGATGGGGTCCATTGCCAATACCACCTTATTCATAAGATGAACCCGGATTGAGAAAGGGTATACTCCAGATTCTTCCCATTCTATTACGGCGCGCCAGCTACCGCTTGCAATAGGATCGAATTTCAAAATGACTTCATTGCCCGGGGCATTTCTATGGAATAACACATGTGCGTCAATCACCTCATAACCGGACAGAAGGTCAATCGTACAGCTCTTATCATCCTCAGGATACCGTTCAACCTGAGTGGGCATGGCTAGCCCGAAATATCCATCATCATCATAAAGAACCTTCGCTGTCAGATGTGCGGCGTTGCTTTCGCCACAAATTTGTCTCTTCATTTATTTTCTCCTAATACCAATTTCGTTGTTGGCAGAAATGATCACAAGCCCTCATTCCTGTAAGTTACAGCCAGGGAAGTTTGTAGTTTCCTACAGGCGCGAATGATACAGCATTTACATTTGCATATTGCATGCCACACCAGGTTTACCAGCTTCAAAATCGCGGATGTTGCACCGTGAGGAGGAAAGCTCACTTGCAAGAAAAACCCGGATCATCGCACAGAGCCTCAAAATCTGGTTCAGCTTCTATATCCTTCCTATCCAAGCCTAAAGAGCAAGCCACCCCGAGATGCTCAAGCGCTTTTCCTCGCCGGCCCAACAACTCGTTGATGATCGCAAGATTAAAACGTTCGCCCACATCCCTAATCTCAATCCCTTCGCCAAGAAGTTCAGAAGCCCCGTCTACATCACCCATTCGGGCGAGATATAGAATTTCGTGAATACGTAAGACCTCATCAAGCGGCTCATTTTCACGTTTGGCTCGCACCAATGAAATTGCTTTGTCATACGCCTCAATGGTTTGCGCCTCTCTTCCCAAGATTTGTCGATACGTATCAGCCAGATTGCCCCATATGAGATATCGCTCTGGGGACAATTGAAGAGCCTCCCGATAGGTTTCCGCTGCTTCTTCATACCTCCCTTGATAAAAGAACAAGGTTGCCATGTTGGAATAGACGCTGGATGATTTTTTGATTTCCAATGCCTTCTGATACTGATTAAGCGCCTGTTCCGGCTTTCCCATCAAATAATAAACCGCTCCTAAGGTACGGTAACTCAGAAAGTTATCGGGAGCAGAAGCCACGGCCCTGACCAGAAACTGTTCTGCGCCGACAAAACGTCCCAGTCGATAATTCAGCACGCCGAGTTGGAAATTGGGATACCAGGCTTCCGGCGCGATAGCAAGAGCCTTGCGGTAACATTGATCAGCAGAATCCCAATCACGCAATTTTTCATAAGTAATCCCCAGTTCCACCAGTGCATCCGTTTCCAACGGATCAATTCGACAGGCTGTCTCCAAGTGAGAAATTGCATCGTTGTAGCTACCCTTTGAGCGTGAAAGAATCCCCTGGGCAAGCCAGGCCGCCGCCAACTTTGGCGACAGCTCAAGGCCCTGCAAAATGTGTTCTTCAGCTGTTTTCAACTTATTCGAGTCGCCATCTGACTCGTAACTCCACAAAAGGGCTCGCCCTAAATAAGCGCGAGCGGCGGCGGACTGAGGATCCATTGTCACCGCCCGTTGCAAGACCTCAATGGCCCCGGTTCGGTTTTGCTCAAGATAATAGGCCCTCAACATTTTTTTGCCTTGCAGCACCAGACCATGGGCATCTATCGAAGGATCCGCTCTCCAAGCACCGGTGAAGTCCACTGGATTAAAGGCCAAAAGCAGAGAAAGCAGGAGCGAAGCCAAAACCAGTATCCGACCAGTCCGGAAGGGCGATCTGACCTGTTCGGACATGGAGTCATCTACCGCCTCAAGCGCCCTTAACAAGCTCCCGCCATTTGAGTAACGCTCCTCCGGCATTTTTGCAAGCATTCTCTCGATCACCTCGCAAAACTTGGAATGGACACCGGGAATGGGGTCGAGTTTGCGCCTGCAAATATGGTCGATCACTTCAAAGGCCTGCCGACCACTAAAGGGATGTTGTCCACTCAATAGTTCGTAAAGGACAATACCCAGGGAGAAAATGTCTGAGCGAGCGTCCACAGGTTGGTTCATGGCCTGCTCCGGGGACATGTACATAACCGTCCCCTGCAAACCGTCTCCACGAGAATTCATTCCGGAAATGACCGCAAGACCAAAGTCTAGTACAGTCACCCTGCCCTCAGGAGAAACCATAATGTTGCCGGGTTTGATGTCCCGATGCACAATACCCGCATTGTGGGCAGCCTCAAGACCTGCTGCAATTCGGATTGCAATGGCCAGAACCGCCCTTTGATCGGGGCTCTTGCGCTTCCATTTGGCAAGGGTTTCACCAGGCGCAATCTCCATTATTATAAATTGGTTAGACCCTACCCTCTGAAAATCAAAAATGGTAGCTAGATTGGGATGACTCAGAGAAGAGGCCAGTCTGGCCTCTCGTAGGCAAAGCCCGCTGTCCACCAATTCCGCCGGCAAGACCTTAAGCGCCACCTCACGTTCGAGCAACTTGTCAAATGCGCGGTACACCACGCCCATGCCGCCTCTCCCCAGAACATCGATTATTTCAAAACGGGCGCCCGGGGATCCTTCCAAACCCTCTGAAACCGAGACCACTGAAGTATCAATGGTTCCGTCTTCCTCAATGCCATTTCCGCCCATGGTGCTAAACAAAGGCAATTGATGATGGCATTGACTGCACTCACTAGAGAATTCGTCATTTCCACAACCGCATCTGGGACAAAGGAGAGTAATAGTCATAAATTGCCTGCCAGAACCTGCGTATGGACTAATTATAACAGAGTTTCACACGACTCCTCGCCCTAATGAATAACCCATGGATAGGAATGATCTTAGGTAAAGTGAATTCTTTTAGATCCTGGTATCCAATTGTGTTCACAAGGGCCAAACCGCGTTGCCAATGAATCTATGGGACTGTCCCTTCCAATTTTAAATCGGAAGTGATCACCGCCAGATAATAAGCGTATCCCCGACTGCCAAATTTATCGACCATAACAAACCCAACCCTTGAACATACTGAAAACAAGGATGCTACACCTAGACCTCAAACATGGCACGACTATTGCCATTCTGGAAAGAACCGACGAAATCGTCATACCTGCTTTCACAGGCAACCCGGGCGGATCACCAATAACATGCCTGATTCACCCTGTTTCATAAACCGAAATCTTATGCTAGCGGACTTGGAAATGGAAATCACTGCTGACCACAACATCCCTAGATACCGGTTGAAGGCAAAGAAAAAATTTGGAGGAAAATATGACGCTGATACAACGAACAGTAAAAACAATCGAGGAATTTACGGCACTTGTTCAAAATAAACAATTAACGGGTTATCGCACCCTATTGCGCCCCGATGATTCGGGATACGTTGTATGGAGAGCAGACAACCGAGACACCATCAAAATCAAGGACGAGGAAAACTTTGAAATTGATGGGGGGTTCGTGTCCATCTACGGAAACGCATTCGAGCTCAAGAACTGCAAGGATTTCAAGTTAAAACGGATGACCATTCGCCTTGGCTCCATTGGATTCGACGAAAATACCTTTAACGACATGGGTCGCCCTTCCCCGCTTGGTTTGGAGAATTGCAAACGTGGAAAAATTGAGAGGTGTCACTTTGCTTGGGGCATGGACGAGAACCTTTCGGTAAAATCGTCTCGGGAAATCGAGATCGATTATTGTCTGACATCGGAACCCCTCGACAACCCATGGGACTCCACAAGTGAACCGGATCATGCATTTAATGCACTATTAAAAGGATCTGAGGTTACGCTTGAACATTGTCTACTCGTTGGCGGTCGAAACCGCAATCCGTCTGTAGCGGCAAAGGGCGATTATTGTCCCGATGTGGATGTCCGCTATTGCGTTATCCACGACTTCAAGGAAGTAGGGGCCAAGTACAACGCAGGCAAGGATTGTTCTGGGGAACATAAGTACCGCATTCGCGACTGCTACTACGTTCGCGACGGAGACGATTCCTCTCTTCCAAATCCGATAACGCCCATGGTAATCGACAAGCCAGAAAAAGGCGCGTTGCGACTGATCTCGAATCGAAACAGACTCTACGAATGGAAGGGTTCAGACCTCAATGATCGCACCGCAAACGCCTACTGGGGCAATGACAACAATGAACCGCCCAATAACGGGGATAAGATGGACCCTGGCACAAAGAACGACGTTGAATATTCTCGTGTAAAGGGCCAACCTGAGATTTACTACAAAGACATCATCGAAGCTGCGGGCACGGGTCGAGCGGAAGACGAAGTAGTCAAAGAGGAAGCCGCAAACCATCAATTCCATGCTCTGATCAATTCCGAGACAGAGTCGTTGGTCTGGAATTACTACAGCCATTCCGTTCCTGCGCTTGCCTCAGTTTAATGGAGGAAAAACGCCCTGCCCCATTGTTCAAGCGCCAGGCAGGGTGCTTTTGGGATGCATGACTGGAAATCTCAGCCAAAGTATTGACTTTAATGAACCTCATTCTGATATGTAAATCAAGGAGAAAAATGATGGAATTCAAGACACTCGATGACCAGAGCTTCCTTCAAATAAACATGGCCCTAGCCTCAATAGCCTACGACAACACTCGGAAAGAAATCGAAACCAATCTCAAAAATGTCAAGCTTCTCACGCCCTATGGGTTCAAACTCCAATGGTTCTCCGTCGGAACCGCCAACCAGATGTACGTCGCCGCCCCTATCATCAACGCCCAGGGCGACCTGTCGCCCGCCAATTTCGTATGCATTCGAGGAACGGTCCTGGCCTTCAGCGAAACAAGCTGGAAGGATTTTCTGGAAGATACTGAAGTTGCTTTGGTTGAATGGCCGTTCACTCAGGACAAAACCCCACAGGCCGCGAAGATCGCCCAAGGATCCAGCGATGGACTCAAGGAAATCACCACCATCGGGGATACCGAGACCGGGCAACTGCTGCTGCCTTATCTTCAAAACCTTCAGCCCAACATGCTTTTTGTGAACGGGCACAGCCTAGGCGGAGCACTTGCAACAGGCCTGGCCCTACATCTCCAAAAACAAACCTACCACATGATCCTTCCCTATACCTTTGCAACGCCCACCATTGGAAACAAACATTTCGCCGATTATATGAACGACCAATTTGCAGGCATGTACTTCATGAGAACCGTAAATTCGCTGGACAACCTCCCAAAATTCTGGAGTGTTTCCGGAATTGAAAGCGTCATGGACTCATACACTCCCAACCCAGCCTGCCCAGAGTGGATTGAAGTATTACTCGAAGCCGTTAAAACAGTTGTGCAGGAAGAAGGTTACGATTACGAACACGTCCACAACGACAAAGGCGTCGTTCTTAATGGAGACCTCAACCCAGGCGATAGTTGGTTGGAAGAAGTAAAATACCAGCACTCCGCTTCAACCTACCTGAGTCTCCTGGGCGTAGTCACTCACATGGTGAAGGCCGAAACCGCTTGCACGCAAAAGGAGCCCGTTTTGGCAGTATAAGTCAGCAATACCCATCAATCCCTTTTCAGCATGCCCGATCTCCCGTGGAGATCGGGCATGCTGTTTGTAACTTTAATCTTTTTGATTCCAACCTCTTGGCGCCATCTCACCCAAGACCATTTCACTTTTTTTGAAAAAATTTGGCGCATTCTTCTTGAAAAGATCGCATTGGTTTTTAAAGACAACGCAAAGATGCGTGAGTTTAATACCAACAGGGAATAGCGCAGGAGTGGAATATGTCTCTTAAAGTACTGGTGCTCATATGTTTCGTTTCAACAGGGACAATGGCCCAATCCATTAGACCGGTAGCCGTGAATCAAGCGGACCCCACGCCCTTCATTCCCAACGGAGTCACCACTTTTGGCCCAGTGATCCTGGACTCTTTTGACTTGGACTCCGATGGCCTGACCAATGCTTTTGAGACAGCCAACCAACTGAACCCGGCCGATCCATCCGACGCTTTAACCGATGCAGATGAAGATGGCCTCCTGAATCTAGAAGAGTTCCAATTGGGCACCAATCCTCAGCTGCCCGACAGCGATGGCGACGGTTTCACGGATTTGGAAGAGTTCATTGCTGGAACAGACCCGCTAGACGACCAGAGCTTTCCCAGTGAACCACCTGTTATTCCCTCTCTTGTCTCCCTTACTGCAACGCCGTCCTCCGGCGTGATTACGGTGAATTCGGTGCTGGGAACCGCGCCGGTGCAATTGATCATCACCGCCCATTATTCCGATGGCTCCCAACAAAACATCACCGACGATTTCCGAACCCATTACCAGACGGACAGCCCAGGCGTGGCCGATGTGACTCAAACGGGCGCCCTAATGGGCTTAAGCGCAGGGTCCTCCGTTATCACAGTAACCCGCCATCCCCTTTCCATTCAGCTTCCCTTTACGGTAGATTTTTTCCGCCCAGAAATCATTGGCAAGACTTCCGTTTCAAATGTTAACGCAGTGGCCATTCAAAACAACTATCTCTTCCTTGGCCGAGAGAGCGGTCTGGATGTCTACGACGTGACAGATCCAACCACTCCCGTCTTCCTGACTTCTGCGGACACGGGCGGCTCTGTCACAGATGTTTTGGCAAGAGGAAACCAGATCTATCTCGCTCTTCCAGATACGGGTCTTAAAATTTATGATCTCTCTACCCTTCCCGCCAGCCCGGTTGAGCTGAGTTCTCTTCTCCTCCCTGGGCTGATCCATATGGCCTTTGAGGAC
>JBNKOV010000080.1:0-12707 GCA_050294955.1 Holophagae bacterium | reverse complement strand
TTTAAAACATGTATACACAACCAACACATACTTAATTAGAGTCTTACAAGCCAAATCCAATTAAAATGATGAAACAGAAAGATAGATAAATACTTCTCCCCCTTTGGCATCAAGACACCAAAAAGGAAAAAGAAGAAGGTCGGTGCCGAAGAGAAGATCACTCGTCGTTGTCCTCTCCTTCCTCTTCCGCCGGCAGCGGGGTCAGGTCGGAGGGATCGAATAAATTGCTGCGTATGAAATCTACAGCCAGTCCACCGGGCTTGCTCTCCAGGGGATGAAATCCGGGTTCCAGGTCCTCCAGCTCTCCCAATAACGGATGGTCCATGGGGTCTTGCAACAGGTAGAGCACCTGATTTGGCGGGACGCCCTCCCTTTCAACCGTGCTAAAATAAACGCCAGATTTGACATTGATGGATATATCCCAGTCCCCGTTTCCGGAAACCCGAATGTGAAAATGAGGGCTACTGTCTTTATCCAGTTTCTTTTCTGTGGCATGCCCAACAAGTACGCCGTAATTTTTAAGTGACATAATGCAACCTTGCTATCATAAATTCAGGGCCACTACTCTTATCGGCGATTTCTGTAGAAGTTTGAATAGTTTCCCGTTAGGATGAGGTTCTGCAAACACAGCCGCCCATGTTCCAAAATGGCGTGCGCCAGATATTAGAGCCGTGGGTTCTAGCGCCGACGACCGCCAGATGGAGGCGAATAGGCGCTTCTGTGCATGACCTGGGTGATGAGTTGGTCCAGGATAAGACGACGATTCATGCCAGCGGATTTCAGGCGAAAGTCGGTCTCTTTCATGAGCTTGAAAGCCCTGCGCAATTCGTAGGCGCTGTAGTTTTTCTGTTGGTTGATCAGGCCTTCGGCAATCCGGGGCGGAAGCCCCAAAGCCCTGGCTATTTCGCCGCGATCATTCATGCCCCGAGTCATTAACGCTTTAACCGTCATCAGTTGTTTCAGGAACATGTTGATGGTGGAAAGCAGCCCGATGGGCTCTTCTCCGCTGTCGAAAATGTCGTGCATCTTGACCAGGGTTGCGCCCATATCTCGTTTACCGATAAAGTCGTTTAATTCCCAGCGGGTGACTTGTCTGGTGCGGCCCATGAGCAGCTCGGCGTCGGCCGCGGTTATCACGTTTGAGCCCAATTTGTAGAGGCTTAACTTTTCAAGTTCCTGGTGAACCTTGGCCAGGTCGTCGCCAGCCATTTCCGCCACCACGGCAATGGCTTCAGGCTCGATTCTCAGTTTCATGTCTGCGGCCAACTCGCCAATATAGCCGTTGAGCTCCCAGCGTTTGGGCTTCTCGAAATTAATGCGAAGGATTCCCGGTTTCTTGATTTTAAAGAGTTTCCGATTACCCGCGCTCTTTACAGTGAGAACGAGACTGGTCTGCGTGTTTAAATCGTCGCAATAGGCGACCAGGGCGGCAAAATCTTTGGCTTTCCACTGATCGCAGTTCTCCACTACGATCATCCGATGATCCGCCATCATGGGAAGAACCCTTGCCTTGTCCACCACAGCCACAGCTTTCACCGACTCTGCGCTGAACAGGTCGTAGTTGAAATCAACCATAGACTCATCAACCAGGGTATTCTTTAAATGAGTTAAAAACTTCTTTCGGCTCCACTCTTCTTCACCCACCAGGAGGTAAAGGCCGGCGATCTTTCCATTGGACACGTCTCGGATGGCGCCTTTCCATTCTTTACTCATTTCGGGCCTCCTTTTCCGAAACGGCCTGCTTCTTCTGTTTCAGCTCTTCTTCGGAAATAGCCAGGCTGATGTTGGTAATCACCAGGTCCGCCATGGTTCTCATAGCCTGATCCTGTACAAAGACGGTTTCGTCTCTATAAGAATCCTGGCCAGTTGAAATGCCGTATTGATCCGAGTATTGATAATTCTCCAAAGACCAGACTACCCTGCCGTGGCTGTCGGTGAGATTGAAGTTGGCTTTAAGGGTGAACTGAACCTGCTCGGTTCGTCCGTCCGTTCCCGTTGCAATCACTCTTTCGTCGTATTCCAGAAGCCGGGTCTCCAGCACCAGATCCCCTTCGGCCTCAACAGGAGCCAGCCCTGAGCCCGCAAGGCATCTGTCGATTAAAGCGTCCTGCATCCTCACCGTGAGGTGGCGGGTTGTGGGGGCGGCCAGCACCGGGCGCACTTCCAGACTTGCATATTGGGTGGACGACCATCCAACCAATTTGTATCCGCATGATATCGTAAATAAAGAGAGGGCTAACAAGCCGTACTTCCACATGCCCCACAGCTTAGCACAAAACACAGGGTTTGTTCCGATCTATTTTGACGGGATTTTTTGGACGCCTTCCCGCTATTGGGCCATGCCAAACTCTTCTTGAATTTCAAAATATTGGTCCAGGTGGGTTTGCTCTAAAATACTGCGGCAGGCATTGCCCAACCCAACCAGAACAAGCTTTCGTTTACGCCGGACGACCACCGATTGGGTGGAGACCAATAAACTGATGGCGGATGGGTCTAAACGGGTGGCCTGATGAAGATCCACTACCAGATTATTAATACCGTCCTGGTGAATGACGTCCCAAAATTTCTTGCGCAAAATAGCGCCTTCCTCCAGATCCAAGTCTCCAATTAACGTGCAAATAGCTGTGTCGCCCTCAATCTTGAATACATGTTTGGACACGTTTCAACCTCCCTCGGCCAACCTGGCTTTCTCCTCAATGTACTTGAGAAGCTCTAAGCCCAAAACCCGTTTGCTCGCCGTCTCGATTTGACGCCTCTTATAGGCTTCATGGCTGGCCGGTCCATGCAGGCTGGCCAGATAAGAAACCTGGTCTAAAAGCTGGATCTCGAAATCGAAATAGAAGGAAATGTTCCTGTTGTCAGCGCCCGGGATAAAATGATCGGGCAGTTCAACCTTGTCTCCCAAATAACCGACCAGATCTTGTAATTGCCGATAGAGCGGATTGGTGATCCGGATCATTTTGCGGGCCGTAATTTGGATGGAGCGAAAGTCGATGGAGGAATGAGGGTTGTTGTCCCTGCTGCGTCTGATGTAGGAGGCTTCCAATTCCTCGTCTATCTTTTTGAAGACATCGCTGGGATATCCCGACGACCGATGTAGGAGCGGCTTGAAGCGATTGAAGATTCTTTTGGAGATTTTTAAATCTACCAGATTGTTCCTGCTCCGGTTCGGCTTGATGTTGGTGACGGTGAGGAGGTGACTTCTTCTCAACAGTTTCAATGCGAACAGACATTCGGCCTTCGTTTCGAATACCAGACGGATGCCCAAATGGTCATAGATGTCGGAAGCGACATAACTGGGTTTCTGGAGCAACTTCAGCAACACGCTTTGCCGTCCCTTGTTGCGCTTTTTCTCGAATTTGAAAAGGGGCAAGCGGGTCTGGTCATCCTGTAAGTAGTCCTGGCCGTCTTCCGTGACGATTACCTTGTCTATAGAGTCGAAGATCTGTCTTCTGATCTCATCGAAATACATGAGCTTGGAATCGTGGTCTATATGAAAAATGCCGTGCATTACCTTTAATACAGCGCAAGCCCACATCTGCTTAACGTTCGATTTGTTCAGGTAATTGGAGGAGAACACCAATAGATCCAACACATCGTCCGGATTTCTTACGTCTTGGGAAATCAAATCTTTTTGGGCGTCGTTCAGGAAATGCTTTTGAATAAAGCTCACGGCCTCAAAATGGACCCGGGCAATCTCCTCCCTTGCGATGGGGTCGTCTATGTCGAATCCGTACTCACGGGCAAAGTTGCGGGCGTCGTTTCGAGTTCGGATGGCCAGACTGGGAAGGTCGATTGCGGAAACGCCCGTGATCACAGCATTAAGCTGGTTCCAGTTTAGCGATACCCGATTTTTCCGATCTTTGATTTTTGGTTGAAGTGAAGCCATACATTCCTTCATGCTAATTGTACACAAGCTCTGATCATAACATATCCCGATCCCAACCTGTGAATATAAGCGCTCATTTAAGAGTTAAAGAAGGTATTTATTTTAAAATGGCCGTTTAATTTTTGCAAAGACACTAGCGCACCCACCCTTTTTTTTACGAGATTGCCCCAATTAGTCGCCAGGAGAGTTGCCTTGAATGACCCGTTTTGCCCTGGTCTTCTATTAACTCACCACGCCTCATAGTCACCGCCCTTAACGGAATTGAAGCAGACTTTAGAGGTTCCTTCAGCAACACCATCACGCCAAACATTTCCCTCGTAAGCTCCGCAGCCAAACCGACAATTTTCTGACGAGTCCAGGCGTCCCGGTCCAGGACCGGCTCGTTTATGATAAGGTATCGGCTTCCTGGCTCGACACGTTCCCAAATTTGAGCGACGCATTTGGCAAAGCGAACCTGTAATTGCTCTGAATCTGTTAGCGTTGCATAAATCCTTTTGTGAAAATGCGCAATGCCCATCCATTCCATGGCGGCGGCGACCACCACCTCGTCGTCTTCACTGAGCTTGTTGCCGACATGGGGCAGCCTCCCAAGCGCCACCACCTCTGAGACCTTTAGTGAACCCGCCATGAACGGCTCGCAAATCGCTAGTTTCCGATCCTGCGCGGCGGGCGACCAACCAGCGATGGGCCGTGCATCAAGCAGCAAGGCCCCGTCTTCCAATGGGCTCCTTCCTGAAAGATACTGTACGAGAAGTGACTTAAGTGGACGCTCGGAGCCTAGAAGCGTGGTGAGTTCGCCCGGTCGCATGCGAAACCTGGAGAAATTCAGGGGTTCCGGCGCTGAGTTGAGGGAAAGTGCGTCAATCATGAATGGCCTCCTTTATTTAATTGAGACGCGTTCTCAAAATAATATCTTTCATGATGAGAATCGTCAAGAGGTTTTGTTCATTTTTTCAGATGGCGCCTGATTTAGGGCCTAGCACATAGGTAACCAGCCCATTTAGCATTGGACTTTTCCGGCGGAAACAGTAACAATACATGGCTCTAATGCAAGTAGAGAGCGTGGGAGGTTTCCGCCGCTTTTGCTTGTTTCAACCTGATCACAGCAGAGGAGTAAAGCCATGAAAGATCATCTTTTAAATGAATTCCGGTGGCGTGGCCTGCTTTACGACCAGACAGAAGGCGTGGAGGAAGCTATTTCGACCAGGAAAGTGACCGGCTATGTCGGCTTCGACCCAACAGGGGACAGCCTGCATGTTGGGAGCCTGTTGCCCATTATGGGTCTGGTTCATTTGCAAAGATATGGCCATTCTCCCATTGCCCTGGTAGGCGGGGCGACCGGCATGATCGGGGATCCAAGCGGCAAATCGAAAGAACGAAACCTTCTATCCGAAGAACGGTTGGCCCATAACGTGGAATGCATTCACAAGCAACTCTCCCGCTTTCTGGATTTCGATTGCAAAAGCAATCCCGCAAAGCTGGTGAACAACCACGACTGGTTGGGTCCCATAAGTTTTATCGAGTTCATGCGAGATGTGGGCAAGCACTTCCCCGTGGGTTACATGATGGCCAAAGAATCGGTGAAACGGCGCATTGAAGGCGACGGCATTTCCTTCACCGAATTCAGCTACATGCTGCTGCAGGCCTACGATTTTTATCATCTTTCCAAGCACCATAATTGCGAGCTGCAAATGGGGGGAAGCGACCAGTGGGGAAATATTACCGCTGGCAAAGAATTGATCCGCCGTATTGACGGCAAGAAAGCTCACGGCGTGGTGTTCCCGCTTATCACAACAGCCTCTGGTCAGAAATTTGGAAAAACTGAAGAAGGCGCAGTCTGGTTGGATGCAGAGAAAACCTCGCCCTACAAATTCTACCAATACTGGATGAACGCAGACGACAAAGAGGCGCTTAACTATCTTAAATTCTTTTCTCCCCTTGAAGAAGAAGAGTGCGAGGAACTGGCGGCTTTGCAAGAGGCTGCGCCTCATAAGCGGGATGTTCAGAAGCGTCTTGCCATGGAGGTTACCAAAACGGTTCATGGCGCCACAGCCCTGGATCACGTGATGAAAGCCTCAAAGGCCATGTTCGGCGGCGAGCTGACCGATCTCTCCGCTCGGGAAATCGGCGAAATCTTTGACAATGTCCCTTCTACCGAATTGAAAAAGTCGGAATTTGAAGGAGAGGGCTACCCCATTCTGGACCTCATGGCCAACTGCGGCGTGGTAAAGTCAAAGGGCGAAGCCCGGCGTCTGCTCCAGGGCGGCGGTGTGAATATGAACAATATTCGTGTCAATGAAGTGGACCGCAAAGTAGTTGTGGACGACGCCATTGAAGGGGCCTTCATTGTCCTTCGCAAGGGCTCCAAGAACTACCACCTTGTGAAGGTTCTGGGATAAAACGAATATCAATATCGTGAACGAAAACCTGGGAATCCGGTCAGAACGGCGTCGCTGTTTTGACCGGATTTTCTATTTTGGCGGCTGGATTGGCTTTATGTGCCAGCCATCACAGAATAACCCGTCTATTTCGAATACACTATTCACACACCATCCATAAGGGAAGAACTATGATTAAATATCTTTTTTGCATTAATACAGGCCGATCGGGATCTGGATATCTTCAGAGCCTTTTTTGTCACGCCCATAATACAGTAAGCATCCACGAAGGTTTCCCCATCATGAACGGCGAACCTATGAGGTTTTTCAACCGGGGAGATGCAGAACCCATGAAAGCGCTAATCCCCAAAAAGTTGGATGTCATAAAGCGCGCCATGGAAGGCTCACAGGTCTACAGCGAAACCAACCACAGCTTTATCAAAGGCTGGGGTTGGCTTTTACCCGACGCCTACATCCCACAAGAGGAAATTGGGATCGTGATTCTCACCAGAGAGCCCGAGGGAATCATCAACAGCATCCTTCGGCTTCATTCTACGCCGGGAACTTCAGAATGGAGTAAAACCTGGTGGCTGAATCCCGGTGATAGTGGCAATCTCTGCCAACCAGAGCCAGACGCCAACCCCTACGATATCTGCAAATGGTATGTGGATGAAGTAGCGCTGAGAGCCGAGGCCTACAAGAAGCAATTTCCAAAAATCACCTATGTCCACTGCGACTTGAAATCCTTGAATGACTATGATTTTGTTGAGGATATGTTTAGTACATTCGGATTGACGCCCAAGGAAAGTTTAAAAGAGATTCTGGGTCAAGTCGTGAATCAGCGAGGCGACTGGCATTCAGAAGTCTGCCTCCAACCGCCTCTGCTCCCAAGCGCCGAAACGCTTGACGCCGAAGAAAAAGACAAGTTGATCGACGACATGATCGAATTTCTGTTTCAAACTCAAAAGGAACAATTTTCTGCATTGGAGCCAACGGTTGGCGGATCGGTGGCGGGCGGCGTCGCCCAAATCATCAACATGTCGGAAAAGGCGCTAGAGGATCGGTTCGGCTATTCTTTCATTAATACCGAATTTGAAAGAACGCTTATCAATGAGGCCATGTTTCGACACGCGCCCGATGATGTGGCATTTATGGTGATCAAACGTTTTGGGCCTCCCAACCTGCGCTTTAATTACGACTTCAACCTGGTGTTTTGAATCAGAACCCAGGGTTTAAAAATCCAAGAGTGGCATCCAAGAAGTCATGCCTTTGATGGTGACCACGATGGTGAGAATGACCATTAAAATAAAGAGCCCTGCGGCAAATAGCACATTTAAAAGGGTGCGCTTTCTTTCACACGCCTCCTTGAGCCAATGAGCCGCATGGGCCATGCCCTCGGGCAGGCCGCCTGTAGACTCGCCAACCCGAAGTTCAGCCAGCATTTCTTCGGGAATATGTGGGGCCTCCTCGAAGCCGGCAACCAGGGTTCCGCCTTTTTCAACCCTTTCACGGATCTGACTGAAACAAGCCTGCCAATGGGGAAATTCAATATCCTTTTGAGCCAGGTCCAAGGACCGGGGCAAGGGCAGCCCAGCCTCCAATAAACGCGAGAGAAGGGTCAAATAGCGAGCGAGGGATTCCTCGATGAGGATTTGGGAAAAGAAGGGCAACTTTAACCGCAACCTCTCAAATCCAGGGTACTTACGGGTAAGCATCGCCTTAGCTTTTATCTGAAACCAGACGAAAGCAAGGCATGAGCCCGTAAAAGCCAGAACCCAAAGGAGAAACCTGGGAATAGCGCCGGTTGTAATGCTCGTCAGAACGGCCTTCACGCCGGAGTCCACCTCTTCCTGATTGATGCCGCTTACGGCGCTGGTGATTGAAAGCGAAAAGGCGGCGCAGAGCAACATGAAAAAGAACCAGAGCATGCGCCAGTTAAAGATTTGCTTCAATATTCGGTTGCGCCGCGCAGCGGTCTCTTCAGCCAGATCCCGCAAAGTCTCAGGAAGCCGACCCGAAACCTCGCCAGCCTCCAGATGCGCCCACACATAGCCTGGCAGAACTGCCCCACTCAATTCCAAAGCTTTCGTAAGACCATGACCCTGCTTCAAATAGGGCGATGCTTTTTGTACGAGAGTCCTGGGCGAACCGGATCCGGCGGCGCTTTTCAGAGATGGCTCAAGACTTCCGCCTGCGCCTAGCAACCGCTCCAACCTTCGGAAAAAATTGGCGAATTGACCCAACTCCCGGACGCCGAGATCGCCAATCCTTCGTTCAACCCGGTCGGATCTAAGCGGTCGGCGATTTCGGGCTTGGAAATAACGTTTGAAGATAACGCCACAGCTCGCGCAGGTCTCCGATTGATGGAGATTTGGCGATTCGCATTTAGGACATTGCTTGGGAGTCACTGAGTTATCAAGGTTTTGCTCATCCGAATGGGTCAAAGCCTACACTCCTTAAGACAACGCCAGTTATTCCGGGAAGCGCTCTCCCATTTCATACAGAAACTCTTCAGCCATAGCCATTTCGTCGGCAAGGGAATCGTCATCGGGACGATGCTCCAAAACCTTCTTCAACCAGACAACGGCCTCTTCATCTCGCTCAACACTGTAGAGGTAATCGCCAAGGCAGCACATAGCGCCAACCAGCGTTTCAACATCCTCTTCTTCTTCCGCCAGACGAACGGCTTCCCGCAGAGCGGTTTCGGCTTCGTTCAGTTTATCGAACTCCATTAAAATCAAAGCTCTGTCTAAAGTTTGTTTCCCTGACATGAGACCCTCCGTTTAAGGCCCCCTGCTGGGGGCCTGTTTATGTTAAGGCAAACGGTCCAGAATATCCAGTATGGAAACCTGTTCAGGCCAATCCGGGAGAAGGCCCAGCCAGGACCGAGTTACCATGACTTCCAAGTTCACGGCGCCTCGATTCTCACCGGTCCCATTGAGATGTTGAGAGGCTGCGAAGTAGTACACAGCGTCGTCAGGCGGCTCAAGCCCAGGAGGCAGAGAGAGTTGAACACCCATTGCGTAGGTGGCGTTCGTGTCCAGAACGATATTGCGAAGCCAAGCTCCCACATTGGGGTCCAGGACTTCCAGAGACCCGTCCAACCCTTCGCTCATCGATCCGCCATTTACCCAGGCGGCGTTTAAATCGGTCGAAAGCGTGAGGAACGCCGACCCGGGATAGGTTTGGGTCTCTATGGGATGGAAATGAATGTCTACATTGGCCTGAGCCCCTTCTATATTATGCACGTTAAAGGTAACCATGGGGCCGTCCGGGTTATCGGGATCAACCTTGGACAGCCAGGTGTTGCGTGTTGCAACATTATTATTATCACGCACATAACCAGGCATAAAACCGGGATTATCGGAGGTAATGGGATCTTCCGTAGAAACCAACCGGGCCAACAGGCCAATCATCGGTTTCGCTGCTGGAGGACCCAGGGGATACCAGGCAGGATCGGGCGGCTCCCAGGTGCGAGTAAAGATTTCTGAGGTCCCTGCCGGAATGGAAGGAACGGGAATGGGGTCTGGCGCAAAGTTGATATTGTCCACTACAGTAATCTCGGCGCCGCCTACCTGACCGTCAATGAGATTAGAACTGCCCGGAGCGTCAGGATGCAGCCAATGATCCGGCCAGAGTTCCCCTGTTCGGGCTCTCGTCCAGTATAGATGGAGATTGGCGGTAAGGTCGTTGGGCGAAATGCTATTCACACGCACTCTTACATAATTGGTTTCCCCAAACACCGGCTCCTGGTGTTCGGTGCAGTTGGGATCGTTGACACAGTTCCAGATATCCGGACTGGCCCAGACTTCGTCCCCAGATTCAGTATTGGGCTCGCTGCCTGTATCTTCAACCGAGTCACGGATATAGAGTTCGGTTCCCAAGCTGCTCAATGCGGCAAAAGGATTTACCCTGCCGTATCCCAGTTCAAAAGAATGCCCCGGCATCGAGCCATTCCAGTTATAATCGTAGCCGCCAACCTTGTCTGCAGTGTCTTTCAGGATTTGACGAACCTCATCGCCCGAAATGCCCGGCTGAGCAGAGAAAATCAAAGCAGCCACACCCGATACTACAGGCGCGGCAAAAGAGGTGCCGCTGGACGTGCCATAGGTGTTGTTCAAGCCGGTTGAGAAAATATTGGAGCCCGGCGCTGAGATCTCCAATTGCGCGCCATGGTTTGAAAAGGAAGACCGCTGGTCGCTTTCATTGGTGGATCCAACCGAAAGGACATTGGTGTTGCTGGAAGGGTATCCAATGGTGGTTGATGCGCTGTTGCCCGAGGCGCACACCACCAGCATGCCATTGTCAACCGCCATCTGAAAAGCCGCGTCGTTTGCAGCGCTTTGACCTACGGTGAGGCTCATTTGAACAATTTGCGCTCCGTGCTCCAGGGCGTATAGCACGGCGTCATCGAGCACAGAACCGTTCGGAGCCGAGTCGCCGACGCCACAAATCATCAGCTTGACGCCAGGAGCGCCCCAGCCGCCGGCAACCCCGGCCATGCCCAAATTGTTATTGGTCTTGGCGCCAACAATGCCAGCGACATGAGTGCCGTGAAAAAATGGACCTGCGCTGTTATTGTTGTCGCTGGAAAAATCGTAACCCTTCCAATCGTCAACATAGCCGTTGTTGTCATCGTCGATGCCATTCCCAGTGTTGGGATTATTCGGATCAGACCAGGCGTCCTCGCCAGAGTTTAGCCAGATGTTCTGATATCCATCGGGTCCTATGCCCATATCCTCGTGGGAAAACTCTGATCCGGAATCTAGAATAGCCACAAACACATCGGGGCTTCCCGTTTGAATATCCCAGGCCATAGGACCTTCCATAACGGGAAAACACCATTGAGAACCATAGCTGGAATCATCTGGCACAATGGTATAAGACCCAAAGGTATTCAATTCGGCGATGGCGACCTTGTCATGAGCCTGATAGGCCTGCACAGCCGAAATGACATCCCTGGGCGCATTGATCCGCACATCCATAAAACCCGTAATCGCTTTCTTGAGGGGGGTTCCACCCAATTGACGATGCACGCTTTCTTCATCATTGCGGCTGGCGCCATCCATGAACTTGATGGTAATGATTTCTGGATTCACCCTGAAACGATCACCCTGTTGGGTTACCTGGCTCCAAACGCCATTTTCCAACAGGTATTCTTTATTGTTAAAAGTAAGACTTTCTTGAGATTGCGCAAATCCTACAGTTGTCATCCAAACCATAAGCACGGCCCATGACGCCGATTTCAGCTTCATCTTAGACACTCTCCTCGCGGATGCGTTCCCGCTTTTCTCATTCCCGATTCACCCTATACCATAGGCAAAGCCCGCCTGCAAAGCAAGACCAAAGTGTAGGGGACGGCAAAAGAGGATCTTTTTCAGGGAAGGGACCCAATCCAATTAAATTTTAACCTCTTGGAAGGCTTCAGCATAAGTGGATTGCCGCAGTTCCGTTCCGTTGACCTTGCACATAGAGGTCATGACGCCGTTGATGGGAACCTTGAAAGAACAAGCTTCCAAACGCTCCTGGCCTATTGGAGTGTCAAGTTCATCTGAATTCATGAAGGCGTGAACCACAAGGGCCAGCGGTCTAACCCGCAGTTTCCATTGAAACATAGCGCCCAACACCGCAGGAATGTATTGCCTCTCCTGCCATGTACGAATCAGTGAATATTTAAAAATGCGGAGAAGCCACAAGGGTTTTCGAAATAGAACGCCCAAGATCCGCAACGTCACTTCCCCTTTACTTCGGTCATTCAGATTTACTCCGGAAAAATAGCTCATAAAATCATCAACCAGACGGCGGTCCATGACGCTGTTTTCCCTCACCCCTTCAAGCAAAATCTGTTTCCCTCCGGTTTCAATGGCCAGAAACAGGGCAATACGATTACAAGCCTGATGGCCAAAAGCAAAGGCGGTCGGATTTATAGAACGCCCCAAAATGTCTTCTAAAACACGCCATACCTCTTCTGCTCCAACCCCTTCAGACTTCGTTCTTCCGGTTTTGGCCTGGGGTTGCAGACTCAAAATTCGAAAAGTGTCTAAATGGTCCAAGACCCAAGGTACGACATCCTTTAATTGTGAAAGGTTCTGATTGTTGACCGTTAAGGTCATGGCCGCCTTTAACTTCACGCCAGTATCTTCTCTACACCGAATGAGACAGGCCGCTGCTCGATTGCGCACGGCATTTAAGGCAGCTTCCGATTGGGGAAGGCTCATGCCTTTTCTCCCCCTTTGAGTGAGATCGATATGAATGGAAACCTTTCGCAAACCACTCTCTGAAACCAGTCGATTTAAGTAGCTCTGATCGTTGAGAAACACATCGCCGTGAGTCATGACCATGGGGCTGAGTTCAAGGGACACAGCCGTCCGAACAATGCGAATTAGTTCTTCCACAGGAAGCAGGGTGACCTCTCCTGAAGTAATCTGAACATTACCCCC
>JBNKOV010000079.1:0-12742 GCA_050294955.1 Holophagae bacterium | reverse complement strand
CCGTCTGTGGCTTGCGGTTTTTGACCAAACCGATATCGCCCGATATTTCACATTTCTGGATATGGCGATTGTTCGCATGGTGCGTGATCTTCTGCTCATAAAGGCCCGAATGACGGCTCAAAAGAAATAGGACGCCATTCTCATCTCTATCTGCTGTAAATCAAGCGAGCAGCGTCTGGCGAGCCATCTATGTAAAATTCTTGAATTTTCATTCACTTTTCGCCCAATCATTGGAAGATTGATGTTATGATGGCCTCGAATTCAGTTTGATGAGCGAGGCGTTTATGGCCGAACTAACCAGTGGAATTTCCAAGCTGATTGATCGAATCAAAAATGATGGGGTGGAAGCCGGAGAATCCGAGAAGAACCGCATTCTCACCGAGGCCCGCTCCCAAGCCGAGAAAATTGTGTACGAGGCGGGCCAGAAAGCAGAGGCCATGCTCACATCGGCCCGCAAGGAGTCGGACGACATTCGCAGGCGAACGGAGGCCGAAGCCCGCATGGCTGTAAGAGATTTTGTAGCCGGGTTTCGAAGAAACGTTCGAGAGCGCATGATCAAGCCCATTATCATGGATCATCTCAGAGAGTTACTGGACGATGAGGCCTTTTTGGGCGGGCTTTTGCGTGAATTGGTGACCAGTTACGCCCAAGGGGGCGGCGCGCCAGTGGAGGTGATTGTCTCTCCCGAAATGAAGGAGAAGCTGGTGGCGTGGTTCTCTAAGGCCTTGTCGGAGGAACTATCTCAAAACGAGCTGGTTGTGTCGGGCGGCGGCGAGGGCGGCGGCTTTTTTTTAAAGCGAGATGGCGAAGGGTTCACCTGGGATTTTACCCTGGCCGCCATTTCCGATGTGTTGGTTCGTCTTGTTGAGCCGGCTCTTAAACCCTATTTTGATTTTTCGGCAGAAAGTGACGGACGTCGTGGGAGGTAAGCCATGTCTCTCGTTTACCTTATCACCGGTTTGCCCCGTTTAAGCCTGAACCACGCGCCGCCCATAAACCGCGAGCAATTCAAGGCTCGGGCTCTGGCGAATATGGGCAGGGGTTCCGGCCTGCGGGATCTGAATCTGCTCTTGCTTCTGGAAGACGTCGAAGCTGCGACCGGAAGGGCCAATGCCGAACAGTTGGGGCTTCATCCTCCGGAAGACGCCAAACCCATGGGACGAAAACTGCCTACCTGGCTGTCGGAAGATCGACCTCATCATGTGCTTTCGCGGTTATGGCGTCGTCGGCTATATCAATACGCCTCCTCCCACTTTCTGAAAAACTGGTCCAGGGAGAGCTTGAATCTGGAGGAGCTTATTGCGGCCTTGTTGTGCCGGGCCGAGGGCATGACCCAAACCGATTTTCTAATTCAAATGGAAGGCGGATTTGATTCCACCTGGAAGATGAGCATCAGTCATTACGAGGATCCTGATATGGGACTCTCCAAACGACTGAATTATTATCAGTATGTTGCAGAAGCCCTGCGCATGGAAGATTTTGAAGCAATGGAGCGTCGCTTGGACTCGTTGCGTTGGCGCATGATTGAGGCCTGTTTGGGATTGGAGACGTTTTCCAACGATGTTGTGTTGGCCTACTATCTTAAACTGCGCATCTTGGAACGCCGGTTTGGAAGATCGGAGGAACGGGGACGAGAGATCATGGAGAGCCTGCTGCAATGGGACGAGGGGACGGTGGTATGACTGAATTCAATGGCGTGGTTACTGGGGTAAATGGCAATATGGTTTCCGCCGAATTTGACGGGCACGTTCGCATGAATGCGGTGGCGTTCGTCATTTTGAAGAATCCCAACGGGGACGAGTCTCATTTGAAGGCGGAGGTCATCCGAATTCGCGGTCGGGAATGCGACATGCAGGTATTTGAAGACACGCGCGGCGTGCGAGTAGGAAACCGGGTTTCTATTACAGAAGAGTTATTGGCTTTGGAGCTGGGGCCGGGCCTGCTTTCCATGGTGTTTGACGGTTTGGGCAATCCCCTGGAGGAGTTGGCGGTCAAGTCTGGATATTATCTCAAGCGCGGCATGTACCTCAATACCCTGGACCGCACACGAGAATGGCAATTCAAGCCGGTCGCTCATGTTGGGGATATCTTGAAGGCGGGCAATACTTTGGGAACCGTGCCCGAGGGCCAGTTCACCCACCGGATTGCTGTCCCCTTTGGGATTGTGGGCGAGGTGGAGGTTTTGGAGATTTCACCTGCTGGAAAGTATTCGGTGGACCAAAACATCTCTAAAATAAAAGTGTTGCGCACGGGCGAAGCCTTGGACGTGAACATGATCCGCCTTTGGCCCGTCAAGCGGCCCATTACGGCCTACGCCGAACGGCTGCTTCCGGAAAAGCCCCTGAACACAAGGGTGCGCATTATTGATGCGCTTTTTCCTGTGGCTGAAGGCGGCACGGCCTGTATTCCCGGTCCATTTGGCGCGGGGAAAACGGTTTTACAGCAGGGGCTTTCCCGGTTTTGCGACGCCGATGTGGTGGTGGTCGCAGCCTGTGGAGAGCGAGCCGGCGAGGTGGTCGAAACCCTGCGTGAGTTCCCTGAGCTGGAAGATCCTCGCACGGGCAGGTCGTTAATGGAACGGACCGTGATCATCTGCAATACTTCTTCCATGCCTGTTGCTGCTCGGGAAGCTTCGGTATACACCGGGGTCACCATTGCGGAATACTACCGTCAAATGGGTTTACGGGTGCTCATGCTTGCAGATTCCACCAGCCGTTGGGCGCAAGCATTGCGAGAGATGAGCGGGCGTCTTGAGGAAATTCCAGGCGAAGAAGCCTTCCCGGCTTATCTGGGCTCTCTGATAGCCGCTTTTTACGAACGCGCAGCGTTGGTCCGTTTGGAAGATCCCAATTTGGGGAAAACCACTGGATCGGTTACCATTGTGGGCACGGTCTCGCCAGCCGGCGGAAATTTTGAAGAGCCTGTTACCCAATCCACTTTAGCCGTGGTGGGCTGTTTCTTGGGGCTCACCTACGCCCGGTCCTACGCCAAACGGTTTCCCGCCATATCGCCTCTGGAATCCTGGTCTAAATATTTGGACGCCATGGCGCCGGTGCTTGATAAAACCTATGGCGCAGGCTGGGTTGAGGATATCAAAGCCATGCATGATTACTATCGTGAGGGCATGCGCATTGGAGACCAGATGAAGGTCATTGGAGAGGAAGAGCTTTCCGCTGAGGGCTTTGTCCATTTTCTCAAGGCGGAACTCTTTGACGCGGCATTTTTGCAGCAAAATGCCTTTAACGATGTGGATGCAAGGCCATCGGTTAAGCGAACCGCTAAATGTTTTCGACTGGCCAAGCGGGTAGTGGACCATGATTTCGGTTTTGAAAGCAAGGAGCAGGCCCGGGAGTCTCTGCTAAGTCTTACCGGCCTGATCCGAAACTGGAACCTGGCCGAAGAGGGAGGCAACGATTATAAAACCTTATCGGATGAGATTGAGCAGGCCTTTCAGCCCATCTCCACGGAGGCAGGGGTATGAAAAGGGTTTATGAGAATATTCAGCGAATTGACGGGCCTGTGGTTATCTTAAAGGCCCAGGGTGTGGCTTATGGAGAGTTGGCCCGTATTCGGCTGGGTGACGGAAACTATACCTACGCCCAGGTGATCAAATTGCAGAGGGATATTGCCACGTTGCAGGTATTTGCCGGTTCCAAGGGCATATCAACCGGGGATCGCGTCGAGTTTCTGGGGCATCAGGTTCAATTGGCGTTTTCCGCTGAAAATTTACTGGGCCGAAGTTTTAACGGGGTAGGGGAGCCCATAGACGGTCACCCCGAAGTAACGGACGCCGAATTATTGGATATCGGCGGACCCACGTTCAATCCTGCAAGACGCATCATACCCTCCAAGATGATTCATACCGGCATCCCCATGATCGATATGTTCAATACCCTGGTTGAGAGCCAGAAGTTGCCTATTTTCAGTGTCGCGGGCGAGCCCTATAACCCACTTCTGGCGCGGATCGCTCTCCAAGCGGAGGCCGATATCATCATTCTCGGCGGCATGGGTTTGAAATTCGACGATTACCTGTTTTTCAAGCATCAGTTGCAGCCGCGAAAGGAGCGTTCCATTTTATTTATTCACACCGCCGCGGATCCTGTGGTGGAGTGTATGATGGTGCCGGATATGGCTCTTGCCGCAGCCGAGCGTTACGCCACTGCGGGAAAGCGAGTTTTGGTGCTGTTAACCGACATGACCGCTTTTGCAGACGCCATGAAAGAGGTGGCGGTGGCCATGGAGCAGATTCCAGCGAACCGGGGTTATCCCGGTGATCTTTATTCTCAACTGGCTTCACGGTACGAAAAAGCCGTGGATATTGAGGGTTCTGGGTCTATTACACTTCTGGCCGTGACCACCATGCCAGGAGATGATGTGACGCATCCTGTCCCAGACAATACGGGTTATATCACCGAGGGGCAATTCTATCTGAAAGATGGGGTTATCGACCCATTTGGCTCTCTCTCGCGCCTGAAGCAGCTAGTCAACAAAAATACCCGAGACGACCATGCGGATCTGGTGAACACCATGATCCAGCTCTACGACAGTTGCAGAAAGGTGCGCCAACAGCAGGCCATGGGTTTCAATATCTCTTCGTTCGACGAAAAGGTGTTGGCCTACGGCAAGGAATTTGAAGAGAAGCTGATGGACCTCAAGGTGAACCTGCCTCTATCAGACCAACTGGATCTTGGCTGGACCATTCTGGCTAAGCACTTCACCCAACGGCAGGTGACTCTGCCGAGGAAACTTATAGACGCCTACTGGCCAGAGGACTAGAGTATGGCTGCCACCTATCGTCTCAACAAATCGGAACTGACGCGACTGCGTCGCGAGACCAAAATGTATGGCCAATTTCTACCCGTCCTCAAGTTGAAAAAAGAGCAATTGCAAATTGAGCACCTCCAGCTAAAACGCGAGATGGCTCAGGCGGAGACAGTCTTAAAAGAAGCCCGCGAGGGTTTGGACGGCATCGTGCCATTGCTTGCGGAGCCCTTGCCTGTTAACGTTCCCGCCATGGCTCGCCCACTGGACGTTGTCTTGGAAGAAAAAATTATTGCGGGAGTGAAGGCCCCTGCAATTAAAGAGATTGTCTTTCCAAGTTATACCAGTTCCCACTTTGGAACGCCTCCTTGGGTCAACAGGGCAATGCCGCGACTTCATGAGCTTGTTCGGCGGAACATCGAGTTGAAGGTGTTAACCGATCAATACCATGCCATTGGCAGAGAGCTCCGAAAAGCGACCCAGAAGGTGAACCTCTTTGAGAAGGTGCTCATTCCAGAAGCGAAGGAGGCTGTTCGTCGGATTGAGATTGCCCTTGGCGATCAAGAAGTGGCCGCCGTTTGTCGGGGCAAACTGGCCAAGAGCCGAAAGGTGAAGGCAGCGGAGGGTCAGGCATGAGCGTCGTACCCATGATGAAAACCACGATTTTGGCCCATATACAGGATATCGAGGAGGTTATGGAAGCTCTCCAGTTTGCGGGCATGATGCATCTTTCGCCGATTCATACCAGAGAACATCAACTTCGCATGGGTCCCAACGCCACCCTTGAGCTTTATCACACCTTGGAACGGGCGGCCCACGCGCTCTACTCAGTGGCGCCAGCGGCAGCTCGTCGTCACGATGACAGTCTTTCCGAACGAGAAGTTCTCAACAAGGTGATGCATCTTTTAGAGGAACGGGAGCATCTGGAAGAAAAGCTCTTAAAGGTTAAAACCGATATGGAGATTCTCAAACCCTGGGGCGATTTCTGTCCTGACGATGTGAAACGAATTCGGGAAAAAGGGGTCTCGGTTACCTTTGCCACCATCACCCGTGAGGAATGGCATCTTTTGAACAAAAAACGCCTCACTTATGCGGTCTCCCATGAGGATGAAGGTCTGCTTTGGGTCTGTCTTTTTGATGCGGATAAATTGCCTATCACCTCACTTCGTTTGCCCCCGTTCCGCCTCTCTCACCTTGTTGAAGAAAGAGATCGGCTACAGCGGGAGATCGCGGAAATACGTCGCGAAATGGGGCGTTACGCTCATTTCGGACCCTTGTTGCGAGCGAAAATGGATGCGTTGCAAGACCAGGTAGATCTTCTCCGCGCATTTCAGGGAACTCGGGTTGATCTACCGGTTGTGGCGCTTCAGGGTTACGTTCCTGCGTCGCGAACCCTTGAGGTTCAAGGGGTCCTGGCTGATTTCGATGTGGGTTATCGCATCGAAGAGCCAGGTGAGAACGATCATGTGCCGGTGCTGTTGGAGAATAACCGGTTTTTCTCCGGCTTTGAGTCGATCTTAAAAACCTTTAGCGGGCTAAATTACCGGGAGAAAGATGTAACCTGGATGGTGGGCTTGTTGTTCATTTTGTTTGGATCTCTATGCTTGTTGGACGCTGGTTATGGCTTGCTATTGCTCATAACGGGTCTCGTCTTGAAGTTTATGGGCCATCGCGATTTCGGCAAGGTCTTTCTCATTACAGGCCTTTTCTCGGTTCCGGTGGGATTGCTAAGCGGCCAGGCCTTCGGGTTCATTATGGGACAACACGTCTATTTGGACCGCCAACCGTTATTGCCGCTCGCTGCGGACCCGCTTTCCTGTTTCGTTTTTTCACTCATGGTCGGAGGCGCGGCCATGGGGTTTGGCTATGGCATTTCGATTTGGCAGAATGGTCTGAAGACGCATGCTTTGGGCAGCTTGTTGTTGATCTGCGCCTTGTGCATGTTTGTGCTGACTCATCAAGGCGTCGCTATTCTTCAGTTTACTGGCCTGGATCCTGAGCAACTGGCTCAGTTTGGGAGCATGGGGTCTGGGGGGCTCCTTCTCCTGGCTCTGATATCCTGGCTGTTGTTTCCCGAACCGGTATTTGGGAAGGGCGCCCATGGCGCCAACGTGGTGTGGACCCTGTATTCTGGCTCGACCGGGCTGGTTCAGGATATCCTCAGTCACATGAGGTTGTTTGGCATTGCGCTTTCAGGCTCTATCCTGGCTTTGGTTGTGAATAGAATCGGCGCATTGTTTCCATTGCCTGTCGCCATTTTGTTTGCCATTGTGGGGCATGCCTTTGTTTACGCCCTGGCCCTTTTGTCCCTTTACATTCATTCCAACCGTCTGATCTTCCTGGAAGTAGGAAGCAAGTGCATTGAAGGCGGAAACCATTACTACCGTCCCTTTCGTCGAGGTTTTTCATTATGAAACGTATGAGTTTGGCTATTATCGTGTTTTCTGTTTTGCCCCTTTTGGCGCAAGAATCTTCGACCGCTCAGGTATTGGCGGCTTTGAGCACCGCTCAGCAGGTGATGCTGTTTGTTTCCTTTATCGCGATTGGCATTGGCATTCTTAGCTCCGGGTATGCGCTTTCCATTTCACTCGGCGCCTATGCGGCTTGCGAGAGAGAGGTTAGGGGAACGGCCTTTGTGCCTGCGGTCATGCCAGGCTCACAAGGTCTGTACGCTTTTGCCATAGCTTTCTTGATGATAAGAAATATGGCGGAGATGCCGTTTCAAACCGCCTTGGCAGGTGTTATTTGCGGGCTGCCTTGTCTCATGTCGTCCATAGGTCAGGCACGAACAGCAGCTTCTTGCATCAAGTCCATCAATAATGGTCAAATGGATCAGGGGCAAGCCCTTCTGGCTACAGGCGTTCCTGAATTATACGCCCTAACCGGATTGGCTGGAGCCTTTCTTGTCATGGCCTGATCGGCAAGCACGACCACTGTTAATAGGTTGCCCTGCTTGGGTCCTTAGGCCTGGAGAACAGTCGCCATGGCTCTTTTGTGAATTTATTTAATGAAACACTTCCGGTTGGGTCCTAGGCCCGGATTTGGACTGAGAGGTAAAGACGATCCAAATGTCAGGAGCGCTGTGACTTGGCTTATTTCAATGACGGAGACCTGAGGGGTGGTGAAATTCCAGATCTCCGAATCCATGGGTACTGTGGCCGCTGTAAAAGATGGCTATTCAAGGACCGGTTCGTCCATGCTGAGCACCCTGAACCTCTTGAGCTGGGACCAATTGGTGGAATAATGGGGCTGGGCAGGCTCTTGTCTGGTTACTCACCACGAGGGCGCCTTATCTGCGGATCTTGCCATCGTCAAAGGATACGACGCAAGAGGTGGCTTTTCGGCCTTTTTGTTGGTTTGGTTGGAATGTTGCTACTATTTGAGTATCTGGGCGTTATAGAGTAATCATTGGCTACCTGCTTGAAGCGAACGGGTTGTCGCAGAGCGAGTCTTTCAATTTTGGGGATTTTGTTTGGGTGAGATTGGCTCTTGGTGGGAATATGGGGTGTGGGTAAGTTTTGGGTTTTGGGTGATTTTGTGCTTGTCAGGGGATTTGGGTTTTGGTAGGATGGTGTAAGTCCGAGGAAGTTTACGAGCGAAAAACCGTTGTTTGCTGAAGAGAGGCCAGAGCAAGAGAGCTCCAAGAGATGAGGCCATCTTTCGAGGAGGATCATGGGAAAAGGACCGATCTTAGCCATTTTTCAGGAATGGGTAGTGGATTAAGGTATCGAATAAGAATCTGAATTCATATGTAATGCTCACTACTCATTTCATGGGGAAATCTGGCGCCACCCCAAAAGCTCAACCCTCTTTGTTCACACTGATTTGAACCCGGGAAACTCCCTCAATTGCAACTGTCTGAATTGAATTAATAGCAAGGGGTTTTATCCGCAATGAGAAGTTCTTGAGGGGCTTTGCGGCTCTTAGGCGCCGAGGTTCCTTCATTATGGGTTTCCCCTATTTTCTCTTGTTTTGAGGTCTGCCGGAAGGCGGAAGGGGGGAATAAAGTGAATTTCAAGCAATTCTTCGGCGTTGTGTTCGTTTTGTTCTCTTACCATCTCTATTGCTTCGATTTGAAGCCGCTCTCCCAAATGAACATTCAAAATTGGACAGTAAAGAATGGGCTTCCTCAGCAGACAATTTATTCCGTAGCCCAAACCGACGATGGGTATATCTGGCTGTCTTCGGAGGAGGGGCTCGTGAGGTACAATGGCGAGCGCTTTCAGGAAATCGATTTAGATATTGATGGATATAACTATTTTAATGGAATTCCACAAGTAATCTCGAATGGAAATCGCGTTATTTTTTCATCTTCTTTGGGCGAGGTTGGCATCTATGACCGGATGGGTTTGACCATTATTGAACCGCCTTCCCCTAACTTAAATAGAAGGATTATTCTGGCTGTGTCGCCTGCTGGTGAAATCTATGGCTTTTCAGGCAGTCATCTATACAAAGTTAAGGGACTTCATTGGGAGAAGGTTTCTGATATAGAGTTTTATGGGAAGGCTATACAATGTGTTCAGTTTTCGGATATAGGAAAGTATTATATTGGCAGTAATTGTTTAACTGTAGTTGAGTCTGGTAAGTCTCGTCAGATCTCTTGGCCTGATACCCACGAAAGGTCCATTAAATCTTTATTTCTCGATTCCGATAAAGTACTTTGGGTTGGATCAACTGAAGGGTTATTTACCTACTCTCCTGAGCAAGGTCTTAAATTACGCCAGGGCATGCCGGAAGGAGATATAGTATCAATAACTGAAAGTCAGGATAAAGTAATCTGGGTGGCATCACAAGACGGGCTTTTCCGGGTGGACAGAAATCAACCCATTTTAAAAGCGGAAAGAACAGATAACGTGATCAAGTTCCCTTTTACTATTTTCAGTGATTCAAACGGCGCTGTTTGGGTGGGTACAATTGGCGAGGGTGTTTTTCAGCTCAGAGATACACCTCTACAGTTTTTCCGAGAAGAAAGAGGTTTGCCTCTCAAAATCTACAGTACCATTAATTTAGGTCCGGAAGGGCGGATTTACGTATTTTCACTAGAAGGCGATGTTTATTTATTCGATAAAGGCGTTTTTAGGGAAGTGTCATTTCCAAAGTTGCCCAATGAGTTTGAGATAACATCGAGTCTTATAGATGGAGGCAATTTCTATATAGGCGGTCGAAACAATCTCTGCATTACTTCAAAGGTAGAAAGCCACATTGTTCCTGTACCTTCAACCGTAAGAGTCATTAAAAAAAAGGATAATGGCGATCTATGGTTGGGGCTTGATGGGGATGGTGTAATTGTTGTTAAAAATGGCGCAGTTGCGCGAAAGATATCTAGAGATGATGGTTTAGCTGGCGATAGGGTTCGTGACATTCTTTTTAACACGGGTTATGCTTGGGTTGCAACTTATAATGGTATTTCTAAAATTGATCTTGGTTCATATAATATTGAATGTTTTGCGTCTGATTCTCGGCTTCTGTTTAGGAAATTATTTCTTTCCCCCAATAATGACCTTTGGCTAGGTCTCTACGGTAATGGCCTTGCTAAATTAAATAACGATGGAGATATTCAAAGAGCAATAGAATTCCCATCCTCTAAGGTTTATAACTTGTTGATGGACCAAAATGGTTACCTGTGGTTCAATGGCAATCATGGTATTTACAGTGTATTCTTTGATGAGCTTCAAAATAGTATCTCAGATGTTTCTCCGATCCCTGCGGAGTATCTATCATTCTCCATTCAGGATGGATATGAGACGATAGGGACTATGGGGTTCAACCCATCTTCAGTTGTGGATTTGTCTGGGAATTTGTGGTTTATCAAAGACCACGGTGTGATAATGATTGAGAATCCCAATATGAAAATGCTTCTTCCTTCACCGCCAAAGACTTTGATTGAAAGCATTGAGGTCGATGGGGTAAAATATAGCCCGAGTGAAACAGAGCTCAACTTCTCTTCATCTGTAAATAAAGTTACGATTCGTTTCGATGCTATATCAACAAAAAGCATGACAAGATTTTGTTACAGATATCGGCTTTACCCACTGGAGAAACAATGGTCTGAGACAAACTCACCATCTATATCTTATTCTCATCTTGATTCAGGCGCTTACACCTTTCATGTTCAAGCTCGTAAAATGTTTGGTTCTTTCAAGAGTACTGCCGCCTCTATTTCCTTTTTAAAAGAGCCGACCGTTTATGAGTCATGGTGGTTTCTTCCAGCAATTGTCATCTTGGCTTTTGTAACCTTCTACTTCTTTTTGTCTTTCAAGATTCGAAAATATGAGGAAGTTCAAAAATCTCTCCAGAAATCCATAAATTCAAAATGTGTTGAACTCAATACAAAACAAAAAGAACTTCTAACTGTGGCTTATCGCGCCGGTAAAGCAGAGCTAGGGCAAGATATCATTCACAATGTTGGTAATTTCCTAAATACTATCAACACTTCGATAGAAGTCCTATCATCAACAAATCAACCCGGTCTTTCCAGGGCCATAAAGAAAGTATTCGATAAAGTTCAAACGGAAGGTGTTGAAAGTGCTGAGATGGTTAATAAAATGCAAGATTACTTGATAATGAGTGATACGATGCGACAGGAATCAATATCTGATGAAATCCAGATTATTCGCTCTTGTTCCTTTTCAATAAAATCGGTTTTAGATTTCCATAGACAATGTACTTTTTTTGAGTCCATTGTCGAAGAATTTACTATACAAGATCTGATTGATGAGTTATTTAACGCAAGCATCATTTTGCCTGATGATTGCGTATACCATAAGGCAGAAGACGAACTGGCTGTTACTGGTGATAAGTTTAGGCTGCGGAACGTTGTGGCAGAACTCATTCAGTTTTGTTCTACCCATGAGGAGAAGTCTTCTAGCCAAAAAAGTCTTCAGATATATAACTGTGGCAAGAAAGGCTCTCATCTCTTGCTTGAGTTTTTGTATGGTGGGTTCTTTGGGGTCCAAATCAATTTTGAAACAGCTACAAATCAAGTTCCTGCCGATGATTTGAGACCCCACGTTCTTATTTTTCATTATTGCGCCAACATTATTAATTCTATAGGGGGAAAAATGGCGGTAACACCTGAGAAAGATAATGGCAGCTTCAAGATAGGCCTTTCAGTCCCCCAGTATTTTTACAAAAATGCCTCACACCATATGAGAGTAATCCCATAGGCTCATGTAAGGAGAAGACCTCCCTCTGCTTTGTCTCACGGGCGATAACTTCAGGAAAACTCTTTTAATCATGAGCCTGTTTCTTACGATGAGTTTGCTCTTTCGGCTAGAACCTCCCGGCTCACCCCTATTGATGGGGGAGCCCTCGATTTTGTGTTTGCATGCGGCCAGGGCTTTAGATTCGGGTTATTTGCTGAAGGGACAAGCTCTTGGAGACCCCATTAATGCCAAGATATCCAGAATGTTGTTTTGGCTGTCGTCGTTGACATCGGGTAGCTGGCCTGGCAGATGCCAGATCCCATAGGATTCCATAACATCTTGGCTATTTATGGTGTTGTCGCCATTCAAATCCCCTGGGCAGATGATGGCGTGAATGTCCTCTTCAGTCAGCGCATAGTTATAAATTCGCATGTCGTCGAGGTAGCCGTCAAAATTATTGGCGTTGTCTTGACGACCAATGATTAGATCCCCCGCTTTTGCTTTCAGCATAGCGTTTTCATCGTTGCCTGTGGCTGTCAAAACCCCATTGAGATAGATCTTGGGAAAATGACCATCGTAGGTGGCAACCAGGTGATGCCATGTATTATTTTCTAAAACAACTGCAGTGTTCACGCCTCTTTGGAAGATGGTAGGCCAAATGCCAAATCGCACCACGCCATCGGTTGCGTGTTGTCCAAACCAGAATGTTCGATCTCCATCATCCCATTTGTATGCAAACCCAGCCTGATCTGCAATGTTCTGTGGATAAACCCAAGCGGCTATAGAGAATCGACCTTCGATGGGGACTGCTCCAGCGTTCACGATATCGTCGTCTC